>JBDKKX010000275.1:0-7442 GCA_039795795.1 Bacteroidota bacterium
GAAATTGGAAAAAGAAACGTATCAAGAAGGTCGAATTCGTCAAAAATTGAATGTACGGATTCAACATTTAAATACTTTGATTGCGGGACTTGGCGTACCTGTGAATGATAGTCCGACGAAACCTGTTTCGCAAGTCATCGTCACGGTCATGGCGGAACGCTCGATGATGGCTGAAATTACGTTGGTTTACTTCGTGAACGCGGCAGGTTGGACGGCATCTTACGATTTGAAAGCCTCCAAAGAAGCGCAAAGTATTGATTTAAAGCATCGTGCGACGGTTTTTCAAAATACGGGTTTGGATTGGAAAGATGTTTTTTTAACCCTTTCGACGGGAAATCCCAATCAAGCGAATGTCAAACCGACGTTGACTCCCCAATTTTTAACTTTTGACGCGCCTGTTGTTTACCGAGATTACAGGTTGGAAGACCGCGGAAACCGCGCTGCAAGTCCTAAAATGGCGCAATCTTCTGTGTATCAATCCAATACAAATATTCAAAATAGCGCACCTGCTGAAGAAGCAAAGGAATTATCGGAGGTTGTTGCTGTGAAAAAGGAGGCAGAAGATAAAGATGGCGTTGCAGATTTTACGCAAGTGAATCAAAATATGATGCGGATTGAGTATGAAATCAAGTTGAAATACACGATTGAGTCCGACAATAAACCGCATAATGTGGTGATTCAAAGCAAAACTATGCCTGCACAATATTCGTATTCGGTGGTTCCGAAGTTGGATTTGGATGTTTTTTTGATGGCGCGGGTGACGGATTGGGAAGAGATGAACTTGATTCCGGGGACAGCGCGGGTTTATTTTGATAATTCCTATATTGGCGAAAGCTATATCAATCCTCGAAATACGAATGATACGTTGCAATTGAATTTAGGTCGGGATAAAAGTATCGTCGTGACGCGCAACAAAGTAAAAGATAAATGTAAGGATAAATCGTTCAGTGACAATCATTTATTGACGCGGGTGTATGAAATCGTGGTTCGGAATACGAAAAATATTCCGATTCGGATGGTGGTGGAAGACCAAATGCCTGTTACCAAAGAACAGGATGTTAAAATTGAATATACCGAAGAAAGTGGGGCGAAATTCAATCCTGAAACGGGGAAATTATTGTGGGATTTTAATTTGAAACCGAAGGACAATAAACGATTGGTGTTTAGTTTTGAGGTGAAAGCACCGAAAAGTAAACCGTTGGCGGGGATTTAGCTTTCATTTGAGAAAAGTGATACAAATAGAAGTACGGATTTCACGGATTTTACTGATTGGTACAGATTTTTTTACCCAAAAATCCGTACTAATCGGTGAAATCTGTAAAATCCGTACATCCATTCGTATCATAATGTATCCCAAAATGTAACCTAAAAATGAAACATCCCTTACAATCCTGCAAAAATCCGCAAGGTGCCTCTAATTTTGGAACCGATTTCCAGTGCGGCTTCAAGGGAAACGATCTGGATAGTTCCTCAGAAACAGCACAAGAACGGAATAATCAAGCGATTGTGCTATTGGAAGCTTGTCGTTTTTGTTTTAAATCCTCAATGATGGGCTGCATCCAAACCAAATTAGGATAATTTTTCACTAATCGTTGTAAGCGATAGATGTGAATATCTTCTTCTGCCCAAAGAGGATAGCGCATTTTCAACCCTTGAATTTGCAATAAACGGGCATCTTCTATCATTTGCAAACTGATTTGGAGCCGTTCTTCCATCGTTTTAGACATCCAAATTTGTTGTTGAATGCGCTTGACATGAAGCGGCGTATCGGGAGAATGGTACATTTTAAGAAAACAATTTATAGGTTTTAAGATGTAAAATGCGACACCAATTTTTAATATATTCTAAATCTATTTCGGCATTTTCCAACAAATTTCGAATATCATTTTTTTGTTTTTCACTTTCCAAAACTTGAATCCATTGTAATTTGGACAGAATCAAATCATTCGCACTAATCACCCAACAACTAATCCCCAAATTACTGGTTCTACAACGATTTTGAAATTTAATTTGTTCATATAATTCATTTTTTCGGATTATAAAATCTACTTTGAATCCTGTTTGAAGGTCAATAATGTTGAACATTCCTTTTCGACGAATTTCTTCATAAATACCTTCAGGATAAACATAAAATTGATTCCCCCAAACTCTGCACAAAAGCGGGTACATCATAATCTTCCATTTCTACGATGATATCAATATCTTGTGTCGTGCGCGGTTCTGCGTAAAGGTTCATCGCAACACTTCCCGAAAGCATGTATGGAATTTGTAACGCTTCCAATAGACGGCAAATTTGCTCTAATAATTTTATCATATTGTTTTTTTTTGGCTTAAAGTAGAAGGATTTCAGCCGCAAAGCTATGATTTTATCTCAAAGATAATTCTTTTCAGCGTAAAAATATCTTTTTTGCATCCCAAATTGTCACTTGGAGACATCCTGCGCGATGATTCAAGGGACGAAACAATTCATGAATGTTATACAAAAAAAATATTTATCTTTTTTGCATAAATATTTGTCACTTTATGGGATTGAACTCGTTGATTTAGGGTATCGCAATTCATCCGTTTTAGGGTAGGGCGCGTTTGGCGGCGCATTGAGTTCGGCAAATTGCATTTCACGGGTTTTAAAAATTCAAGCTTTCCGTGATTTTATAAACCAATTTTCAAGTGCGGCTTCGACGGAAGCTGGCGCGGGACTTTGTATTGCCTTTTTCTAAGCGGTTGAAACTTTGCGGTACGACATCCATCGGAAAAACACTTTGTATTTTATTTTATCATTTTTTAAATTCACTCAAATGAAGAAGTTTTTTACGACCCTGCTTGGGGTTCAATGTTTGTTCGGGCTGGGGCTGTTATTGGGCTTGATGCCCGCCTTCGCGCAAGCTCCGACCAATGGTTTAGTGGCTTATTATCCTTTCAATGGCAATGCGAATGATGAAAGTGGACATGGGAATAATGGTGTTGTGAATGGTGCGACTTTGACAACCGATAGATTTGGCAATGCCAATAAAGCCTATTCATTCGATGGTATCAATAATTATATTGAGTTGAATTATAGTCAAACGAATCTTTCTTCTTATTCTATTTCATGTTGGGTAAATACACTGGATGCAGGTACAATTCTTCAAAATAGAGGTATATCAGGCAATGAAGCATATAGTTTAACACTTCATCTACGTCAAAATGTAGTAGAATATCATCTTGATTCAAGTTATAGAGAAATTGGACGGGAGTGTAACAGTACTGTATCGGATGGTTCATGGCATCATATCGTTGGCACTTGGTCAAGTAGTAATGGAAGTTTAATAACACCCGATCAATTTAAAATTTATGTAGATGGCATTTTGACTCAATCGCAAGCTATAGATTTTACTTGTTGTGGATATAGGCAAAATCGTTTTGCGAATGTTAGTGGGGCGATGAAGTGTTTGATAGGTTATTATCCTTATTGGAATTCTCATTATAAAGGCAAAATTGATAACATCTACATTTACAACCGCGCCTTATCGCAAACTGAAGTGACACAATTATATAATGACAACAATGCACTAACCACTATTGATATTCCATCCGATACAACTTGGTTGACACCTAAATTTGTTAATAATGCGGTCATGCCTTGCGGCGCGGTCACAACAGGTTGGAATAGTAATCCCAATTATGATGTTTCTTGTTGGACAACTTCTACACAGCCTTATCCCGATAGTGTCGAAGGCATCTCCGCGCAATCCCGTTTTGTTTGGGGGCGGAATCCATGGACACCTTTTCAAACAGCTTACTTTCGTAAAACATTTACTTTATCCAGTTTACCAAACGTCACAACGCCTTATGTTGCGTTGCGATTTCGGGCAGATGATAGTGGCAAATTTTATGTCAATGGACATCAAGTAGCAAATATTACTTGGTGGGATCAAACTGCGGTCATTTCATCTGCTGAGATTTTGCCTTACTTAGTGGTTGGGACAAATGTTTTAGCTGTAGAAGCAACCGATTTGGGAGCAGTAGGCTGGTGGTTTGGTTCTCATTTGCATTTAGAATCTATAAATTGTACTTTTGCAACGCAAATCACTTCCGACGTACCCAACAATCAATTAACCTGTTTCACGCCGAGCACGTTGCTCACGCCGAGCGTCACGACAGGCGGCGTTGCGCCATACACCTATCGTTGGGATAACGGCTCAACCGATTCAACGCGCCGCGTGCACCGTTCGGGGACTTACGCCGTGACGATAACCGATGCAAACGGTTGCATATCAAACAGTTCCATCGCCATTACGAGCGAACCGAACCGCATCGAATTGAGTTTTCTACCCGACACCATCCCCTTGTTGAACTGTTGGAACGAATCGATTCGGATTGAAATCCCCGATTTGACGTTAATGCGTTTGACTGAATTTAGTTACCGCATTTGGCGGAATGGCAACTTGTTGACCCAAGGCAATGCGCCTGCATATCCGTTGAATCGGGTGTTCCGTATCGATGCGATATTAGGCGGCACTTATGATTTTGAATTTACGCCGATGGCAACGGGTTGTACCGTAACAGGTCAAATCATGATCCGCGACGAACGCAATCCTTTGAATGTCAATGATTTCCGCATCACCGCACCAAGCACCATGTTGACTTGTACCACCCCAACGATTCCATTAACCGTCGTCGGCGCGAATGGCAATCCATTAACGGGTTACAATTACGCTTGGACAAGTACAGATTTTGTCGGACAGGCTTCCAATCTCCGCAACATCACCACCGCAGGACGCGATTCGGTTTGGGTCATTAATAATGCGACACATTGTCGGAGCGCGTTGCCGCAAACCATTGAAATTCAAAGCAATACGACGCAACCCACCGTCGCTATCACGGCTTCTAATCTTAATTTTACTTGTGGGGTGAATAACATCACGTTGACCGCAACGGGCGCGACAAATTATCTTTGGAACGATAACACGACCAGCAATGTCAAAAGGATTTCAAATGCAGGCAGCTTCAGCGTCACGGGAACGGGCGCGAATGGCTGTACTCATACCGCGAATATCGTCATTGGGCAAACCGCAGGCGTAATTCGCGGCGCGCAAGTCAATCAAACCATTTGTCAAGGCAGCACCTTAACCGTTGGAAATCAAACGTTTACAAGCGCGGGCGATTATACGATTGTTCAAACAGGGACTTTGGGTTGCGATACGACTTACACGTTACATTTGACCGTCGAAGATTCTACTTATCGACAAGCGATTAGCATTGCCGCAGGCACGAGTTACACGATTGGCAATTCGACCTATTCCGCGTCTGGCACTTATGTTCATCGGGTGGCTTCGGCAAATGGTTGCATGAGGACTGTCACCACCGTTTTGACGGTTTTACCCGTCGGCGTAGCGTTGGACACCAATTATCGGATACCGAATGTCGCAATTCCGTGTCAAGCGACCACTTTTTGTGTCGATATTACGAAAAATAACATTGTGTCGGACACACGCGGTTGGCAAGGCATCGTTTCGTATCCGAACCACTGCCTTCAATACACAGGCGGTTACAAAGGCACCGCATTGAGCTCAGGATTTAGCGATTTTTGGGTGGATGCGGCGGCTGGACAAGTGCATTATGCGATAACGCCTGCCGTCGGTACCCCGATTGCGAGTAACGGAACGATTGCCCAAGTTTGTTTCCAATTGCAAAAGAACGCAACTTGTGCCGCGCCTTATGCGATTACCGCCGCGCCCGTACAAGAATCATACGCCGATAATGCTCGAAATCGTTTTGTAACGGTCGGTTCGAGCCGCGTGACGACCACCACGAATGATACCGTGAAAGTGACAATGGTTTATTGTGGGGTGACGTTGCAACCGTTTGGCAATCTCGCAGGCGCGGGCAATGCCCATACAGAAATTCAATCGTGTAATCCGAATCATATAGGTGTCATGTCGCCGAATCCACAAGGAGAAGCGATTTGTAAAGCAGGCGATACGATACAAGCGGTGCGCTATCCGAATACAGACCCATTGACTCGACTCAGCGTCGTGAATTCGATGGATGCGTATCGAATTATCCAATTTGCGAATCATAATATTGTCGCTACGCCAACCGACGGCATGCATTGGGTCGCTGCCGATGTGGACGGCAATGGAGTCGTTTTGGCAAATGATGCCAATGCCGCTTTGCGGATTTCGGTGGGACTCGACCCTGTGAAATATATTTGGTTGCCGACCGCGCAAGTGCCGACGACGAATTTAAATTCAACGATTGTTCCCATTGTAAGTAATTGTATTCCAATGCCTTCGGTCGCTTGTGCGCCACAGGCGATGCAAATTCAGACGATTCAACGGGGCGATTTTGTGGGGCAAGCGATTTCTAATTCGAGCAAACTCGCGCCGTTAACTCAATCTATCTTCATGGATTTGACGAACACCCGTCGAATGGGAGATACAGTGGTGATACCGATTGGTTACGAAAGTGCGAACTTGTTGAATGCGGTGGATTTAGATATTATGACCTCGAATAATCGGTTGCGCTTGTTGCAGATAGAAACGAAAACAACTTTTGACCAATTTTTGAGCAATCCAACGCCTAATTTGGTTCGAAGCAGTGGTTTCGGAAGTAATCTGGGCGGCATGTGCTTGTTTCAATTAAAAGTATTAGTGCCTGCGGGTCTTTCGTTGCAAGAAAGTGATTTCAGCGCGCCGCGCAGTTTATTAAATGGGGTGAATGCGTCTTTTGGTTTCAAAACGACGGCAATGAATTGCACGACAGGTTTTGGGGAGGTAATGCCAAAAGCCAACGTCAATTTGTATCCGAATCCGACTTCCAATCAATTGACGATTGATTACAACGAAACAGTGAAACAATTGAGCATCGTGAACCTGCTCGGTCAATCGCTTAAAACGTTGGAAATCAATGCTTCGGGTCGAATGGATGTGAATCTTTCGGAATTGCCGCAAGGGGTTTACTTCTTGCGCATCAATGAAAAAGAAATGTTGAAATTTGTAAAACTTTAAAAAAAATGCGTCCATTTTCTTAGTACGGGACAAAAAAGGGGTAGAGCGAATGGGAACGCGGAGGACACGGATTTTACGAATTTACGCGGATTTTTTTTTGGAATTTATGTTTAAAATTCAGCATAAACTCCCAAAAAATCCGCGTAAATTCGTAAAATCCGTGTCCTCCGTGTTCCCATTCGTATCGTAATTTTTTTTTGTCCCGTACTGAGAAATTTTCCCGAACTTTTTGAAAAAGAACCTATAGTTGTCCTATATCAGTTGGTAAAATAAACTTGCGTCAAGTTTGAAACTGTTGGTAAAATAAACTTGCGTCAAGTTTGAAACTTGACGCAAGTTGTGCTGTTGGTAAAATAAACTTGCGTCAAGTTTGAAACTTGACGCAAGTTGTGCTGTTGGTAAAATAAACTTGCGTCAAGTTTGAAACTTGACGCAAGTTGCGCTGTTGGTAAA
>JBDKKX010000276.1:0-7425 GCA_039795795.1 Bacteroidota bacterium
ATTCGTACGGATTTTTTTCTATTTTTTGCTGAAAACTCCACATTTTTTCCAAAAAAATCCGTACGAATCGGTGAAATCCGTGAAATCCGTACATCCATTCGTATCACAATGTAACCTAAAAATAAAACATCCCAAAAAATCCGCGAAAATCCGCAAAATCGGTGTCCTCCGCGTTCCAATTGCATCACATTTTTTAAAATTTGAGGCGATTCAAAAAGTCGATGTCGGTGGATTTCGTATTGCGATAAACCATCATCAATATTGCCAATCCCACCGCAACTTCCGCAGCCGCAACTGCCATAATAAAAAAAACAAACACTTGCGCCGAACTTCCATTCGTCCCCGAATGATAGCGCGAAAAAGCAACTAACATTAAATTCACTGCGTTTAACATTAATTCTACACACATGAAAATAATGATTGCATTGCGGCGGTAAAGCACACCCATCACTCCAATCGAAAATAGGACGGCACTCAACCAAATATAATGTTGTAACGGAACGCCTTGTACGATTTCTTGCATAACTATATGGATAATTAATATGTTTCTTTCTTGCCAAGCATCACTGCTCCAACCATAGATACTAAAAAGAGTACGGAACTGACTTCAAAGGGCAACATATATTCGTTATATAATACTTTTCCAAGATTTGAAATTAAACCGATATTGGGATTTATGGTTTTGTGAATCGGTAATTGATCCGCGCTTTTCGTGCTGACCACCAAAATTAACATTAATAAGCCACCCGTCACCACTGCTGCCCCTTTGACCCAATTCGATTTATTCGGTTCGGTATCGGTATTGAGGTTTAACATCATAATTACGTACAGAAATAAAACCATAATCGCACCCGCATAAACGATAATGTGTACCATCGCCAAAAATTGCGAATTCATTAAAAAGTAATGTCCCGCGATGGAAAAAAACGTCACCACCAAATACAGCACACTGTGGACGGGGTTGCGCGAAAACACGACCATTAAAGCACTGAAAATCGCTAAAATGGAGAGAAAATAAAAGGCATATTGCGTCAACATCGTAAAATAGTGGTTTAATGATGATTTTTTTGTTGAATATATTTTGCCAAATCCAAATGCGTCCGATTGTGACCAAACGCTTTATTTTGTTTGAATTCTAACACTTCTTGCGTCTGCCGCACCGAAACATCAATGCGTTTGTCTGCTGCCATCGGTTCGGTTAATTTATCTTTGCCGTAAACCATATCTTCCCGATTGCCACTGACATCTACGATTCTGTCCGTTAAAAAAATCGCCTCTTTTGGACACGCTTCCTCACATAAGCCGCAAAATATACAGCGTAACATGTTGATTTCATATACACTTGCATATTTTTCTTCTCGATATAAGTTTTCTTCTCCTTTTTTGCGTTCTGCGGCAGTCATGGTAATCGCTTCCGCAGGACACGAGACGGCGCATAAACCACAGGCTGTACACCGTTCTGCACCCGCTTCATCCCGTTTCAAGACGTGTTGCCCGCGATAAACGGGCGCAATGTACCGTTTTTCTTCGGGATAAGAAATGGTCGCAGGTTTTTTAAACAAATGCTTTAACGTAATCACCATTCCATTGGCAATCGCGGGCAGATACATTTTTTCTGCCAACGTCATTTGTTTATTGACGACTATTTTTGAGCGATTCGTGAGGCGTTCCATATTCTTTTATTTTCGGTAATGATGAATGATGAATGATAAATGATGAATGATGAATATTTATTCATCATTTATCATTTATCATTCATCATTGCCTAAATTATTTTATAATTAAATGTAATAATTCATTTCTCATTGTGAATAAGCCAGTTAACACAATATTCAAAATCGATAAAGGTAATAAAATCTTCCAGCCCAAATTCATTAATTGGTCATAGCGGAAACGCGGTAATGTCCAACGTACCCACATGAATAAAAAGATGAATCCAAAAATTTTGGCAAATAAAAATAAAAACCCAAGAATTCTGATGGCGTTTTCACCCATTACGCCTTCTAATTCGTGCGCAAATGGGAAATTGTATCCACCAAAGTATAAACAGGAAATAATTGCAGAGGAAATAAACATATTGATATATTCTGCAAATAAGTAAAATCCTAATTTCATGGAACTATACTCGGTGTGATAACCGCCGACTAATTCCGATTCGCATTCGGGCAAGTCAAATGGAGCGCGATTGGTTTCTGCGAATGCACAGATTAAAAATATAATGAATCCTAACGGTTGATATACGAAATTGCAAATGCCCGCGTCTTGTTGTGCGACGATTTCGTTGACGCTCAACGTTCCTGTCGTCATCACTAATGCGACGATGCTTAAACCCATCGCCAATTCGTAAGAAATCATCTGAGACGAAGCGCGCAACGCGCCCAATAACGCAAATTTATTGTTAGAAGCCCAACCGCCTATCATAATGCCGTAAACCCCAATCGAAACCACCCCAAAAACGTATAAAATACCAATATTAATGTCCGAAACTTGAAATTGGAACATTTGACCATGAATCATGGCAGGCTTTGCCCAAGGAATGACGACTCCCGTAGTCAATGCGACCATCATCGCCAAACACGGACCCAACACAAATAACCATTTGTTCGACGCTTCGGGCAACATTTCCTCTTTCATAAACATTTTGATACCATCCGCAAGCGGCTGCAATAAGCCAAAAATGCCCGCCCGATTGGGACCAATTCGGTCTTGCAAGAAAGCGGCGATTTTGCGTTCCCCATACGTCGAGTAAAGCGCGACGACCATGGAGGCAGCAAAAACGAAAATCACCATGCCTAATTTATATAGTAAAAATTCGGAACTCATATTATTTAATTTT
Organism: Bacteroidota bacterium; assembly: GCA_039795795.1. Classification (GTDB taxonomy): domain Bacteria; phylum Bacteroidota; class Bacteroidia; order Chitinophagales; family Saprospiraceae; genus JAAFJT01. The sequence continues at coordinate 2,837 of JBDKKX010000276.1, forward strand.
TGCAAACACATAGGGACATAGGAGACATAGATGGAAGTAAAATAGCGTATCGATACCATATCTCCTATGCCCAGATGTGTTCACAGATTTACAAATTATTAGGATTCAATGCGCCTTCTCCTAATTGCGATTTTTTACCATCTAAGACCGCTTTCTGAATCCGCGTATCCAATTGAATTGCTCTCAACGATTCATAATGATTTTGCGCAATCACCGAATGACGATTCACTTTTGCAGGACCTTCAATTGCCCAATCGGACAATTTACGTTTTTTAAAACGACATTCGTTGCAAATCCAATCCACCACTTCTCCATATTCATCTTTGCGCGCCGTCACCCGCAAAATTTCATCGCCTTTGAACCACAAACGCACTTTTCCAGCACATTTTGTACAAGTGCAATTCGCATCCACTGGTTTGGAAAACCATACACGGCTTTTAAAACGAAATGTTTTGTCCGTCAACGCACCCACAGGACAAACATCTATCATATTGCCCGACAAGTCATTTTCAATCGCGTTTTGAATATAAGTGCTGATTTCAGACACTTCCCCGCGATTAATAACCCCATGAACGCGTCCGTCGGTCAATTGATCCGCCACTTTCACACAACGGTAGCACAAAATACAACGCGTCATGTGGAGTTGAATATAATTACCGATGTCTATTTTTTCAAAAGTACGGCGTTCAAACTCATAACGCGTACCCGCTTTACCGTGTTCGTAACCCAAATCTTGGAGATGACATTCGCCCGCTTGGTCGCAAATCGGGCAATCCAATGGGTGATTCAATAACAAAAATTCAACAACACCTGCTCTTGCTTCCAAAACTTCAGGCGAAGTCGTGTTTTTAACCACCATGCCGTCCATAACATTGGTTCTACAAGAAGCCACTGGTTTGGGCATGGGTCTTGGGTCTGCCGTCGAACCTTGCGAAACTTGCACGATGCAGGTGCGACAATAGCCGCCACTCGTTTTCAATTTGGAATAATAACACATCGCGGGCGGCACGATGTCCCCACCTATCATCCTCGCCGCTTGTAAAATGGTCGTTCCAGCAGGCACGTCAATGGTTTGACCGTCAATCGTTACTTTTGGCATTATCTTTCAAATATAAATTTTTTAAAAACGATTTTGTAATTCTTTGAATTAGGATTTTTAGGATTTTTTTGGATTAAATAGGATTGATTTTAAGGATTTATAAGATTTTAATCCAATGAATCCTTAAAATCAATCCTATTTAATCCTAAAAAATCCCAAAAATCCTAATTCTATGCTTTTTCGCCTGTCAGACGATAGTAATGTTTTACATCTTGAATGCTTTGCGGATTCTTGACAAATTCCTCAAATTCAGCACGAAAATGCCGAATCGCACTCGCCACAGGCCATGCAGCCGCTTCTCCAAGCGGACAAATCGTTTTGCCATCAATTTTTTGTTGAATATCCCACAATAAATCAATGTCGCGCAACGTCCCATGTCCATTCAACACTTTATGTAAAATACGCTCCATCCAACCCGTTCCTTCCCGACAAGGAGAACATTGTCCACAACTTTCGTGGTGATAAAAACGAGAAAACGTATGCAGATTTTTTACAATACTCGTCGATTCATCCATAACAATAAACCCACCCGAACCAAGCATCGTCCCCGTCGCAAAACCACCATCTCCCAAACTTTCATAAGTCATCAAACGCGGTTCGCCTTTCGCAGTGCGCAAAATCAATTCCGTCGGCAAAATCGGCACCGAAGAACCACCTGCAACCACCGCTTTCATTTTCCGACCGCCCAAAATGCCGCCACAATACTCATTAGAATAGATGAATTCTTCCACAGGAACGCCCAATTCTATCTCATAAACCCCCGGTTTATTAATATGACCACTTGCCGAAATCAATTTCGTACCCGTCGAACGTCCAATTCCAATTTTAGAATAGGCTTCCCCGCCAAAATTGATAATCGGCACCACCGCCATAATCGTTTCCACATTATTCACCACCGTCGGACGACCCCACAAACCTGCAATCGCAGGAAAAGGCGGTTTAATGCGCGGATTGCCCCTTTTGCCCTCCAAAGATTCCAATAAAGCCGTCTCCTCCCCGCAAATATACGCACCCGCCCCAATTTGCATATACAAATCAAGGTCGTAACCCGTGCCCAAAATATTTTTGCCGAGCCAACCTGCTTTATAGGCTTCTTGAATTGCGTCCTCTAAAATTTTATATATGTAAGCGTACTCGCCCCGAATGTAGATGTAACTCGAATTCGCACCCAGCGCGAACGACGAAATAATCATCCCTTCAAGGAGCAAATGCGGCAATTTTTCCATTACATAACGGTCTTTGAACGTACCCGGCTCCGATTCGTCGGCATTGCAGACCAAATGACGCGGCACACCAGGCGGTTTTGCCAAAAAAGACCATTTCATACCCGTCGGGAAACCTGCACCACCGCGTCCCCGAAGTCCCGATTTTTTAACCTCATCCAAAATAATTTCAGGAGTCAAGGCTTTCAACGCTTTTTCGACGGCGGCATAACCACCTTCGCGCCGATATACATCGTATTTTTGAATACCAGCAACACCAACTTTATCTAACAGGAGCTTCTTACCCACGATATTTTGATTTGAAAATTTTAAATTATCAACTTTGAGCGCGGATTGGAACGCGGATGACGCGAATTTTAGCGGATTTACGCAGATTTTTTTGTTTAAAACAAAAAATCCGCGTAAATCCGCTAAAACCCGTGTCATCCGCGTTCCAATCCGTATCCTACTTCACGTCAACTAAATGATTGCAATAGGTTTGGCGTTTGCCTTCTTTGCGGAATTTATCCAATAATGCGTCCGTTTTTTGAATGGTCAGATTTTCGTAAAAATCCGCGCCCACTTGAAACATCGGTGCGTAACCACACGCGCCTAAACATTCCACCGTCTTCAAAGTAAACATTCCATCAGTCGTCGTTTCGCCCACTGAAATATTTAATTTTTTTTCAATATGCCGAACAATATCTTCCGCACCGCGCAGCCAGCAAGAACTCGTATGACAAACTTCTATCGTACATTTACCCACTGGTTTCAAATTGAACATGCTGTAAAAAGACGCAACTTCATACACCTCAATCGGTTGAATATTCAAAATAGAAGCCACATAATCCATCACAGGCGCGCTTAACCAGCCATCAAATTCAGCTTGTGCCAAATGTAACATTGGAATCACGGCGGATTTTTGTTTGCCTTCGGGATAACGCGCAATCAATTCGCGCACATAAGCCATTGCTTTTTCAGAAAACTGTATTTTTTTAGAACCAGCCATATCTTAATTATTGGAAAATATTTTCAATTGTAAAATATTGATTATCAAGCATCTAATTCACCTGCAATCACATTCAGCGAACTCAATGTGATAATCGCATCCGATAACATGCCTCCTTTAATCATCTCCGGATACGCTTGATAATAAATGAAGCACGGACGGCGGAAATGCAACCGATACGGCGTTCTACCCCCATCCGAGATGAGGTAAAAACCTAATTCCCCATTGCCACCCTCGACGGCATGATACACTTCCCCTTTCGGAATCTCACTTTCACCCATCACAATTTTAAAATGATAGATTAAAGCCTCCATTTTATTATAAACATCTTGTTTGGGCGGATGATAAAATTCGGGCAAATCTGCGTGAAAAGCACCATCTGGTATTTTTTTCACCGCTTGCTCAATAATGCGCAAAGATTGCCACATTTCTTCAAGGCGTACCATAAATCTATCATACGTATCTCCATGAGTTCCAACAGGTATGTCAAATTCAAAATCTTCATAACTGCTATATGGATTCATCACGCGCACGTCGTAATCTACTCCTGCTGCCCGCAAATTGGGTCCCGTGAAACCGTAATTCAAAGCCCGTTCTGCGGAAATCGCACCGCCGCCAATCGTTCTTTCCATGAAAATCCGATTGCGCACGACCAATTTTTCAAATTCTTTCAGTTTAGGCGGGAAGTTTTTCAGAAAATAATTGATTTTATCCCAAACTTTGGGTGAAAAATCACGTTCCATGCCCCCAATTCGACCAATATTCGTTGTCAAGCGCGCCCCACAAATTTCTTCATAAATTTCATAAATGTACTCGCGCCATTGAAACATATACAAAAAACCGGTCATAGCACCCGTATCCACCGCGATAACCGTATCACATATAATATGGTCTGCCAAACGCGCCAATTCCATGATAATCACGCGCATATATTGCGCCCGCTTCGGAATCTCCGCGCCAATCAACTTTTCAACCGTCATGTGCCAACCCATATTATTAATAGGCGACGAACAATAATTGAGACGGTCGGTAATCGGCGGAATTTGGTAAAAAGGTCGCCGTTCCGCCAATTTTTCAAAAGCTCGATGAATGTAACCAATCGTCGGGTCAGCATTCACAATCATTTCACCGTCCAAAGTCAACACATTCTGGAAAATACCATGTGTTGCAGGATGCGTCGGACCGAGATTCAAGGTGGAATACTCTTTTTGCTCGACGGGTTGATTTAAATGTTCAAGATTGCGACTCATTTTATTATCTTATTCAAGTTGTGTGGCGC
>JBDKKX010000277.1:0-7399 GCA_039795795.1 Bacteroidota bacterium
AGGATTCTTAGGATTAAAACGCTATAAATCCTAAGAATCCTAAAAATCAATCCTATTTAATCCCATAAAAATCCTATTTAATCCCAATTCCAGCGCATCACTTGGATTCAACGGAAAAATGGGGGCAATTGCACTTATTTCGCTGCAACACGCTACAAGAATCCAGCAGAAACGTCAAACTAATCAATGTGATGAAACCCAAAACGAGTTTCGACATGCGTTTTTTCATATTTTTATTTTTTAATTTTTTAAGTGACCAAACGAAACGCTCTTGCGTCCACAGTATAAGGATTATTAACGTACATTATAGCTATCAAATTTTTTGAACGATAAAAAAAAGGTAATTGTTGCCCCATTACATTGGGGTTTGGGGCATGCAACGCGTTGTATTCCAATCATTCAGGAACTTTTACGACAAGGGGCGGAAGTTATCCTTGCATCCGACGGGGGCGCGTTGAAATTATTGCAACGCGAATTGCCCGAGTTGGAAACCATCGAATTGCCCGAATACAACATTCGATACCCATTTCAAAATATGATTTTGGGCATGATGACTCAATTGCCTAAAATAGTACGCGGTGCCTTTTTGGAATACCTTTTTTTAAGCAAATATTTAAAAAACAACAAAATTGATATTATCATTTCAGACAATCGCTTTGGTTTTTTCAATAAAAAAGTAAAAACGGTTTTTATAACCCATCAAATACGCATTATCATGCCATTTAAATGGTTGGAAAATGTTATATACCGCTTGAATACCCGATTCATACGCAACTTTGGAGCTTGTTGGATACCCGATTTTGAAGAAAAACCGAATTTATCTGGAAAATTATCGCACGACATCACAAATATTGGTTCAACAGACATCAAAACATACTATATTGCGCCTTTAAGCAGAATGCGCTTGTTGGAACGTCCGAAACAATATCAAGCTACCTTTATATTGTCGGGTCCCGAACCTCAGCGCACTATTTTTGAAAATATAATTTTAATGCAATTGAAAAACATAAAACAACAATTTTGTTTAATACGAGGCGTAGTTTCAGAGGAAAAGGTAGATTTGAATACAAATGACTTTATCGAAATCCATAACTATTTGACATCCAATGATTTAAATGAAAAAATAGCCGCAAGTCATTTTGTGATTTGCCGTTCTGGATACAGCAGCATTATGGATTTATGGGCAGCAGGCGCGCAAGCCGTCCTAATACCCACTCCCGGACAGACCGAACAAATTTATTTAGCAGATTATTTATGCGAACAAAATTTATTTTATAAACAAAGGCAAACATCATTTAATCTCGCGGAAGCGATTTCGATTATGAACAAAAAAAATTTAGAAGCGACTTCGCCTGCAACTGAGGGCTGCCTCCCCTATACGCATCCATTTTTAAAACAAAATATTCATGGATTACTAACAAGTTGTGATGAATAAAAAGCCTTTTTAGCGGAAAAGCACCCAAAAAAACTTTTTCTATCAAAAAAGGATTGGAAAACCACATCTTTTAATAACTTTGGAACGTGAATGAAAGATTATCCGATATTTCAAATTATCTATTAAAAGCAATTTTATAAATGATTGATTATCATCAAAATAAAACGAATCGTTCCCGATAACTATATTATAGAATCATCAACCAACATTTTGTATTGTGCTAACTTTATTCAGAACCAATCAAGCGGTTGCCAATATTATTGTACTGGCGTATTTATTTATCATTCGGTTTTCCCTGTTTACGCACGCGTTTCCATGGAATCCTGAAAATTCAAATGCAGGCGTACCCTCTTTGTGGGTTTTCCAATTCATAAGTCGATTTGGGATGAATCCTGCGTTTTTAGCCCTGCTCTTGATATTCGTACAAGCCTTCTATATCAACTTGATGTACCGCAATTATCGGGCGACGCAAGAGGTAACCCTCTTGCCAGGTGTGTTTTACGCATTAGCGGCTTCACTGATGCCAGAATTTATGAATTTATCCCCGATTTTATTGGCGAATACATTCTTATTGCTTGCGATTGAAAATGTTTACAGCGTCTATCGGGCGAATGATTGTGCAGACAAGATTTTTAACATCGGTTTTTGGATAGGCGTAGCAAGCACTTTTCAATTTTCGTTCACGATGTTTTTAGTGGCATTTTTTGTGGGTTTGACGATTATGCGCGGCTTCCGATTGAACGAATTTTTAATGTTTTTCATTGGTTTTTTCATTCCACACCTATTGTTAAGCGTGTATATGTTTTGGACAGACCAATTGGGCATGATGCAACAAAATTTAGCGGATAATCTTGGATTTTTCAGTATTCAGATGCACCTTGAACAATTAGCGCGCTTAAAAATGCTTTTAGCAGGCATTCTGATTGCCTTTGTATTGATAACGAGTGGGATGTTGTATGCCAAACGCAACGTGACTGCACAAAAATATGTAAGTATTTTGTATTGGGTTTTGTTTGCCGCGCTTGGAACGGTTTTGATGCAAGCAAATATTGGTTTACAACATTTTTTAATTTTATCTGTGCCTCTTGGGATTTTATTATCGTTTTGTCTGCAAAGTATTAATAGCAATACGACTGAAATGGTGCATTTGCTGATAGTGGTTGCGGCACTTTTGTTGCAATATCAACATATTTTATAAGATAATTTTTGATTTTGAAATAGGAATGAAAGAAATGTGGGCATTAAGGACGCATTCTTTATATTTTTTGCAAAAAAGGACAAAAAATATAAAGAATGTGTCCTTAATGCCCACATTTCTTTCATTCCTATTTCAATAAAAGCGAACATACACTTTTCCACACATAAATTTAACAACTTCCTACACTTTTCTACATATAAATTTAACAACTTCCTACACTTTTCCACACATACTTTTATATCTTTGCGCTTATTTCATCCTTTCAATCCAATTTTTATGAAAAGAACCTTGTATCAAAACCTATTAGAATGGAAATTAAGCCCAAGACGGAAACCTTTACTGCTTCAAGGTGCAAGGCAAGTGGGCAAAACATGGCTTATGAATGAATTTGGAAAGTGCGAATATCAAGTATATATTTATTTGAATTTTGAACAAATTCCAAATCTTAAAACCTTGTTTACCAATGAGTTATCTCCACAAAAAATCATTGAAAACATTGGGCTATTATTAGGAAAAAAAGTAAATCACGAGCGAACCCTTATTTGCTTTGACGAAATTCAAAATTGTCAACAAGCCTTGACAAGCCTCAAATATTTTCAAGAACATGCACCCGAATATCATATTATCGCAGCAGGTTCATTATTGGGCGTAAGTTTAGGTAAGACAAGTAGTTTCCCAGTTGGAAAAGTTAATTTTCTCACGCTTTACCCATTGAGTTTTGCAGAATATTTAGATGCCATTGGTGAAAGTTTATTTGCGGAAAAACTTTTACTTTTAGAAACTTTACCCGATGTATTGCATGAAAAAATGCTTGAATTGTTAAAAATGTATTTTTTTTTAGGCGGAATGCCTGAAGTAGTGATGGATTATATTCAAAATAAAGATATACAGGCAGCGCGGCAAATCCAAAATGATATTCTCAAATCGTATCAACGAGATTTTTCTAAATATTCAGACCATTCTCAAACCCTCAAAGTAACAGAAATCTGGCAATCGGTTCCTTTTCAGTTAGCGAAAGAAAATAAAAAATTCACATATAGTGAGGTGAAAAATAATGCGAGGGCAACAACTTACCAACAAAGCATTGAATGGCTTAAAAATGCAGGATTAATTCATCTGGTTTACCAAATTAGAACTGCAAAATTGCCTATTTCGGGTTATGCGGACTACTCGAAATTTAAAATTTATGTTTTAGACACAGGCTTGTTAGGCGCGATGCTGAATTTGTCGTCTGAAATCATTTTAAAACCCAATGAATTGTTTTTAGAATATAATGGTGCTTTTGTTGAAAATTATACCTGTTTAGAACTGCTTAAAACCATCGAACAAGACCTTTTTTACTGGTCTTCGGAAAGGGAAGCGGAAGTTGATTTTGTATTTCAATGGGAAAATCATATTTATCCCTTAGAGGTCAAAAGCGGCACGAACAAAAATACGAAAAGTCTAAGAAGTTATGCCGATAAGTTTCAACCTAAATTACTTTTGCGCACCTCTCCAAGAAATTTTATACAAAGTATAGAATTTATTAATGTGCCTTTGTATGGTTTACTGGGTATAAAATCTCTTTTTTAATAAAAATCATTTGTTGGGTGTATTAAAATATTATTTGTATTTTATTTTATTGAATTTTCACAGATTTTGAGGAAAAGTTTGCAACAAGTTTGAAAAAAAATGTAATTTGCATCTTCAATAGGATATTTTAATTTTTTTTAAAACCAAGTCTTTATCATGGAGCCATTTTTTATATTATGTGTATTAGGGGTAATCCTTGTTTTTTCGTCGGTCGTCACCGTTCAGCAGGGAACTGTTGCGGTTACCACCATTTTTGGGAAATACAGTCGGACTTTAATGCCCGGATTAAATTTCAAAATGCCGATTATTGAACAAATTTTTCGTCGGATTTCAAGCCAAAATCGCTCCGTAGAGATTGAATTTCAAGCCATTACGCAAGACCAAGCCAATGTTCATTTCAAGACAATGATTCTTTATTCTGTTTTGGACAATGAAGAAGCGACGATTCAAAAAGTAGCTTTTAAATTTGTCAATGAACAAGATTTTATGCGTGCTTTGATTCGTTCTGTGGAAGGTTCGATTAGAAGTTATGTTGCAACGCGCAAACAAGCAGAGATTTTGTCGTTGCGGCGCGAGATTGTACACGATGTGAAAGACCAATTAGACCATGTTTTGTACGAATGGGGATATCATCTCATTGATTTACAATTAAATGACATTGCTTTTGATGAGGCAATCACGCGGTCTATGGCGCAAGTCGTTGCATCCAGTAATCTTAAAGCGGCGGCTGAAAATGAAGGTCAAGCCCTTTTGATTACCAAAACAAAAGCGGCAGAAGCAGAAGGAAACGCCATTAAAATTGCCGCAGAAGCAGAGAAAATTGCGGCTCAATTGCGCGGTCAAGGGGTTGCATTATTCCGTCAAGAGGTTGCGAAAGGGATGACCGAAGCTGCCAAAGAAATGGAAAATGCTCAATTGGATTCTTCCGTATTAATGTTTGTAATGTGGACGGAAGCCGTTAAACATTTTGCAGAAACGGGTAAAGGCAATGTTATATTCTTGGACGGCTCGACAGAAGGCATGCAAAAGAATGTTAGTGAAATGATGGCACTTTCTCAATTGCATCATTTGCCGCCCGCAGCTAAAAAATAATGGAACTGTAAACCAATTTTGCCACGAATTACACAAATTTGCACGAATCATTCGTGCAAATTTGTGTAATTCGTGGCAAAATTTTTTAAAATTTTATTCTGAACAGTTGTATCGTTTTAAAATGAATAAAACAACCATTTTAGTAGTTGGATTAGAAAAGAAAGAAATCGCTACGCTTAGACAAAATTTAGGTTTGGGTTATGTTGAGGAATTTATTCATGGAGAAGCTGTTCGGGTGATGCTTGTGGGCGATAAATATTGGCAAATCAAATTGATGGGCGAGACTTGGTTAAAATCGATTCACCATGACGACGCTTGCGAAATGCCCGTCGATAAAGCCTTGTTGGAAGACACTCAAAATCTTGCTCGACATTTTAATCTGGAAATCGTTGGAGTGGATTATATGGTGGGTTATAATGGGGAAAAATATTTGTTGGAAGTGAATCATATTCCAAATGTAACGATTTTTCCGTCTATGAATGAAGCATTTTTAGAATATGCGAGGCATTGGGTTAGAAATCATATATAACTTATATAGTGTGGTACGCTGGAATTGGGATTAAATGGGATTTTTTTAGGATTAAATGGGATTGATTGTTAAGATTTTTAGGATTTATCCCGATTAGAATACTGAAAATCCTAAAAATCTTAACAATCAATCCCATTTAATCCTAAAAAAATCCCATTTAATCCCAATTCCAGCGTCCTATCTAAACATAATTAAAATAATCAAATTCAATATATTGGCAATTAAAAAGAATTGATTATAAACCAGTTAATTTTAAAAAAAAAATTTAAGAAAATTTTAAATGGTAATTGGGATTTAATTAAAAAATAAATGCGTTAATTGCAGCGTTATATGTTTCAACATAGAACCACCGACTCTCGGAGTGGCGCAGTCGCCGAAAGCGTCAGTGTAGGCAAAGTGTAGGCAAAACAAATTTTTATCTTCATGCCAGCATTCCAAAATGTAAAAACTGTCGGCTCTATTGCCGTCTTGTTGCTTCAAGCTGCCACCGCGCTGAATGCTCAAAAAATAGTCATACCCCCTAAAGCACCTATCGTCGTGCCCAAAGTGGCTGTGCAACCTGCAAATACTTGTGGTTTCGTCAAACCACCCAAAAGTATGATTAATAAATTTGCTTCTACGTATGAAGCGCAATCGGTGGCGAATACGATTGTCAATAAATTGAAATTGAATCAAAATTTTGTCATAGAACAAGCTCCTGGCATTGAAAACTGTTATGCAGTGATTGAGCGCGGCAGGCGAATGATTCGATATGACAATGATTTTTTAGAGCGTACCGACCAGATGGCGCGTACTAAATGGGCTTCGATTAGCATCATGGCGCATGAAATTGGGCATCATGTCTGCGGTCATACACAGGATAATATTGGAAGTACGCCTTCAAAAGAGTTGGAAGCGGATAAATTTTCGGGTTTGGTGATGGCAAGTCTGGGGGCGACCCTCGAACAAGCGGAAGCGGCTATGAAAGCGGTGTCTTCGGACCAAGCGTCCAGTACGCATCCGGGGAAGAGAGACCGTTTGAATGCGATTTCTTTGGGTTGGCAATCCATCAATAAAGATGGTACGGTGACTCCGCCGACGACTCCTGCAACACCCCAAGATAAAACCAATGCGTCTAAATATAGTGATTGGGTTCATTTGACAAACCCAAATGCTAATACTTTATATGTAGAATTGTCGGATGATGGTAAAAATTTCCAACAAGTGGCGATTGAAGCAGGAAAAGAATTTGTATTTAGATATGAAATATATAATTATGGTTGGATCCGAGTTTCTACGCCGAATAAGGGCAAAGTGACTTACAAATTGGATCATACTAAAAAGTACTACATTGCGCCCAATCGAAAATTTGGTCGATGGGATGTTTATGAAGATAAAAAGTCATAGTATGTTATTTTTAAATGATAAATGCCGAATCATTTGATTTTTCAAATGATTTCGGCATTTTTTTTTAATATAACAAGTGTAGAGCGAATTGGAACACGGATGACACGGATTTTGCGGATTTACACGGATTTTTTTTTGAATTTAGTCTTAAAATCCAACTTGAATTCAAAAAAAATCCGTGTAAATC
>JBDKKX010000278.1:0-7387 GCA_039795795.1 Bacteroidota bacterium
TAGGATTAAATAGGATTTTATTGGGGATTGATTTTGGGAATTTTTAGGATTAGAGTAGTACTAATCCTAAAAATTCCCAAAATCAATCCCATTGAATCCCAATAAAATCCTATTTAATCCTAATTCCAGCGTCCCTTTTATTTTTTGACAAAAAAAAATTACAAAAACTATCCCTACATTCCAAGAAAAAATACTAACTTGCCGAAAATTTTGACCAATTTATATAATAGATTAGTCTAATTAAAAACTATTTTTTCACCTACTGAATCCATCGAAATGAAGGCTGTTATTGTAGAAGATGAACCGCAAGGACTCAATAATTTAAAAACCTTATTGGCGAGAAATTGCGAAGATGTAGAAGTCATTGGTACAGCAGAAGATGTAGAAAGTGCCTTGACGTTGTTTAAAAACCCTGATTTTCAAGCAGATGTAGCATTTTTAGATATTAGTTTGCCGGATGGTTTGATATTTCAAGTATTGAATCAATTAGACAATATTAATTTTGAAATTATTTTTGTTACAGCTTACCGCGATTTTGCGATTCGCGCTTGTGAATACGGTTCGATTGGCTACATTGTAAAGCCGATTGACCCAGACGAACTTAAAAATGCAGTGAGCCGCGTTCGTGCGGGGCGCATTAATCGCATCGGGCAGCGTTTAGATGTGTTTAATCATTATTATAATAATCCAAATACATTCGCCAAAATGAGTATCTCCGCTTTGGATGGAATTCACTTTGTAAATATTAAAGATATTACGCGATTGGAAGCGGATGACAATTACACATATATTTTCAATACATCAGGTGATAAAATGACGGTTGCTAAAACGCTTAAAAATTATGAGCAATTATTAAGTGGGGTTAACTTTTATCGGGTGCATAAACGGCATTTGATTAACCTCAATTATATGAATAAATTTTTAAAAGGAGAAGGAATTGTCGTGATGGACGATGCGACGAAGATAGAAGTTTCACGGCGCAGAAGACCTGCTTTTATGGATTTGTTGCGGCGATTGCAAGGTGAATTACAATAAGAAAACGGTATTCCGCGTTGAGTATTCGGGCAATTCAAACGGTTTTTAGGAGCATACAATTCAATATTTTTTCATAATACATGCTTAAAAACACAACTTTGTATTTTGAAAAAATAGGGTTTAAAAACGACTCAGAATCCTTTTAAAAATCAATAAATTATTATTTTTAAAATATAACGATGATTTATAGCGTTTTGCACTATATTTAATTTTTTGATTTTGATTTGTTTGTGTATTGGTTAAAAAAAAATGTCACAAATCAAAAAAAAAATGAAAAAAAAAGACATAAATACTTGGTGGATTCCAATTTTTATTTGTAACTTTAACAAGTCAATCGAAACAGCAAAGGATTGTATTTCAATTTTTCATAAAATGATAGCCAAAATTTACCTGTTAAATATATCCGAATTTTACAACTGTAATAACTATGGAAGACAAAAAAAATGGTAGCAGAACCTTGGAAAATATTAAAAAAGAATTACAAGATAAGGTTCTAACCAAACCGCAAGAGCGTAATACTTTGGGTGGGAATCAGCAAAATGGTAATTTGTCCACAGGCGGTATCGTGCCGCAGTAGTCGTTCATTTATGACGTTCACTATGGGCAAAACACAGTGCTTTCCACAAAGTAAAAGTGTGTTTTGGACAGTTTTAATCACAATGTTTTGACAAGTCGCCTGGTTTACACCGCCGCTTGGCTGTATTTTATTCCTTAAAAGGAAGATTTATAAAAATTTTTATCATAAAAATAGCCTAATTTAAGTACCTACTATTACATTTACATCACTCATTTCAAAAAAAGTTCATTACTATGGAAGACAAAAAAAACAATAAATCCTTGCAGGAAATCAAAAAAGAATTGCAAGGGCAAGTTTTAAACGATTCGGATGCTCTTTTTATTAAGGGCGGCAAAACCGTTGAAACAGACCGTCAAAAGACTGCTGCTGGTAGTGTCTTTACGCCGCAATAATTACTTGACTTTTCAGTGAATTGTTTAAAATTGATTTGTAAAACCTTGCTGGTTTTATGGAATCCCTGTTACCTTTGCGCGATAAAATGAATTCATAATGACAGGAATAACTGAAAAAATTTCGGATAGACAGTTTAAAATCAAACAGTTAGAAGATTTGTTTGAAACGGTGAGAGATGATGAGCAACGGCTGATGATTTTGGCGGAACTCGCGGGTTATTATACGTTTACAAACATTCGGGAAGCGCAAAAATTGTTGGCAGACCAAGCAGAGTTGTTGACTCAATATCGTTTTTCGGATGCGCAGTTGAGTTATCACTTGAATACTGCAATTGTTGAAAATCAATTGTATAATTACGAACTTTCGGACATTGAGTTTAAAAAAGCATTGGAATTAGTGCGCGATAGCGGTTTGAGGCAGCAAACGGAAGTGTATATTGATTATGCGGGGACATTGATGAACTTGAAGGAGAAAGAGCAAGCCATGTATTTTTTAGATGCGGCGGATAAAAATTTGGCTTCTTTCCCTGACGATACGCTGAAAGCGCGTACCATGTGTCGCGAAGCGTATTTTTGGTTAATGGTCTCGGCGTATGATAAAGCGATTGAGTTATTTTTGCAAAGTGAAAAAATGTATGACGCATTGGATGAAAACACGTTGGAAATTAAAGATTTGTATTTTAAATCCTTGATTTACAGTGGTTTAGGTTCTATTTATGATTTGACAAATGATTTGCAACGGGCTGTTGGAGCGCATTTGAAGGTGATTTATATGTGTGAAAAAGCGGGTATGCGAAGTCGTTTGGCATGGCATTATGTGAACGTTGGCAAGGCATATATGGGTTTGGATGATTACGAAAATGCAGAAGCTTTTTTTAAAAAAGTGAGTCTGATTAAGGATGATTTGAGTCAATCGGCAAGAGCGCATGCTTCTGCCAATTCGGGTTATTGTTATTTTTTGGGCGGTAAGTATGAGGAGGCATTGGCACTTTACAAGGCGGCTGAAAAACTGTATCGTAAGAAGGATGATAAGGACAATTTAGATAATCTATCGGTCGTTTCCCATTGGAAAGGCATGTTATATGATGCGGTTGGCAAGAAAAAGTTAGCGGAAAAGCAGTTTGCGAATGCGTTGCATTATGCGCAATCCTCGGGTAATCATCGGCAACAAGCGATTGTTTGCAAGGATATTGCGGAATTGTTTGCGGATAGGCGGGATTATAAGAATGCTTATGATTATCAAGTGCTGCATGACCAATTTTGGCGCAAACACACGGAGGAGATGAATCGTTTTCGGGTTTCAGAGTTGGAGTACAAGTATGAGGCGGAAAATAAGCGCAAAGAAGCGGAATTATTGCGTTTGCAGGCGACTGGCTTGCAATTGAAGGCGTTGCGTGCACAAATGAACCCTCATTTTATGTATAATGCTTTGAATTCTATTCAGAACTATATTATGCAAAATGATACAGCGCATGCTGCAAAGTATTTGGCAAAGTTTGCTAAATTGATGCGCAAAAGTTTGGAGTATTCCGAGTTAGAAATTATTAGTTTGGAAGATGAAATTGGGTTTTTGGAAGATTATATCATTATCAATCAAAAACTTAGATTTGAAAATCAATTAGAATATGTGATTGAAGTGGATGAAGAAATTGAGGAAGATATTCTTGGCGTACCGACGATGATTGTGCAGCCCTATTTGGAAAATGCGATTGAACATGGTTTGCGTCCTCGACGGGGTGGCTTGATAAAATTGGAATTTTTTTTAATAGATGAAAATAGAATTTTATGTGTTGTGGAAGATAATGGGGTAGGGCGCGAAAAAGTGCGTAAAATGCAGGAAAAAGATGGTTATCATCTAAATCATAAATCGCGGGGAACGAATATTACGGAGAAACGATTGGAAATTTTACATGCGCATTCTGCAAAAGAGCGAAAATTGTTTGTGAATATTATTGATTTGAGAGATCCTGTGACCCTCGAACCTTCGGGTACTCGAGTGGAAATCGAAATACCTGTGGTGGAAATGCGTTTGAAAAATGCCTTATAATTTAAAATGAAACAGAAAGCAACGCTTCGTATTCCAAAACCGTTAGTGGAAAATGAAGATTATTACATGGAAAATAAGTTGTTTGTTTTGACCGAAAAATTTTTGCGAGAGCGCGGTTTTTGTTGTCAGAATGGGTGCAGACATTGCCCTTATAAAATTTTAAAAAAAGAAACATTACCAACAGACGGATGTTGAAAAACATTTTTATCCTTTTTAGCGTTATCCTTGTGCATTTCGGTTGCAAATCAGATTGCAAGTTTGGAAAGGCTATTCCTATTTTTCCAAAAGGGTTGCCAATTGTAACGGAACAACATTTTGAGGCGCGGGAAGCAGAGGCGGTTGAAAATGTTGTGTTTAAAAATGGTTTGCGCTTGCAAATTACGCAATCGGGTTGCGATGATTTAAAACAATTGTTTGAATTTATGCAGCAAGGGGATTATGCTCAAAGAGGGGATGATTTTTGGAAAAAGACTGCGGTTGACCAATTGAAAATGATGTCAGGTATGCACGCTTCGTTGCAAATGTTCAGTGCATGGGCAACCGCTATTGAAACGGTGTTGCCAACCTTGAAGTTAGGAGAATCTACTGAAATTGAGCGCAATACATACGTCAAAATTGATAAAGTGACGAATGGAAAGGACGCTATTTTATTATTAGAACTATCAAAAAAGCGATAAATTTTAAAAAAAAATTAGAAAAAATGAAAAAAAATTTGCAACATTTTCAAAAACTGCCTACATTGGCGGCATAATTAAAAGAGAAAACAAATACTCGAAAAAATTGCCCTATTTATTTATGATACATGAGATCACTATGAGAAATTTCAGCGCAAGAATGTTATGTTTATTTTCAGATACTCGAGCCAAACATGCGTGTACAAACGGAATCACATTACTTCCACGTAATGCGTGCAGACAAGAATTATCTCACATTTATTTTTCTAAATTGCCTTTTGTTTGAAAAATTGGAATGATATTTTCAGTCCTATTGTAACGTTGTGCCTTGCTGCTAAAAATCATTAATCGTTGTTGCTATTTACATAGATATTTTTTTTATAAAAAAAGATTGGTTTTTACACCGCAAATTGCGGTAATATGTAAAATTGAAAAATACGGTTTCCGCTTTATAAAGTGGAACTGTTTAAAAATAGTTTGAGTTTGTTTATAAATATGTTTTTGGTTGAAATCGTAAGTAACTGATTCTTCGTTACTTGCGATTTTTTATTATACCTAATTTTGCCACGAATTACACGAATTTGCACAAATTATGAGTGAAAATTTGTGTAATTCGTGGCAAAATTAGGTATATTCTTTTTTTCCAATTTCCTTCCTAACAACTTTTAACATTTCCCACCTTTTTTAATAAAACCCTAACAATGTGTTAACCACTGATAACAAGTAGAAAGGCGTTCTTTGCAGTATTAATCCGTTATTAAAAAATAAGGAAGAAGACAAACATCCTAAAAATGAAAAACATTGCAAAAATAATCGCAAGTGCGATAGCTCTTTTGACAACAAACATCCATGCAAACGCACAAGTTTCTATTGGAGGTCGTTTCGGCGTGACGGCTAATAATGTTGTTGCGCCTGCATTAAACAACACATTAAGTTTCAACCCAACCTATAATTACAGTGCAGGCGTGGTTGCTGAGATTCCGCTTGGCAACTGGCTTGCTGTGCAACCTGAATTAAATTATACGACCAAAGGTTTTGGAATGAATTTGAGTAATGAGTTTAAGATTTTTGATATTAATTTGCCGCTTGGCGTGAAAGCCGAAACAAAATTTCAATATTTGGAAGTGCCGCTTTTGTTGAAAGCGAAATTTGGGGGGGAATCGGTGCATGGGTACGTGACGGCGGGTCCGACTTTGGGCTATGCTTTGGCGGGCAGGTTGACGGGCAGCACATCGCTGTTGATTGATGTGAAGGTTTACGACGCGCCGATTCATTTGAATACAACAGGTTTCAATCGTTTTGAAGTGGGTGGATTGCTTGGCGGTGGGGTAGCTGTGGAAACGGGTAAAGGAGAATTGTTTTTGGATGCTCGGTACACGCGTGGTTTGACGCAGAGTTATGAAATCCCTGTGATTGGGACAAAAGTGATGAATCAAGGCTATGGTTTGAGCATTGGTTATTTACATCGCTTATAAAAATTGCATATATTTTCCCTTTTATTGACATACATTTTGCTGTTTGAGTGTAAAGCCTGTTGAAAAACAGGCTTTTTATTTTAGAAAATGGGACATTTTTCAAATATGCTATCGGAGATAATTATGATAAATCGCCACCATTAATACAGGTATAACACACCATTGAATAATCCAAACGGTCGTCAATAATAAAATCGGTGTCACTGGAAAAATCATCCAAAACCACTCTGTTTTGCCTGAACCGCGCATTTTTGCATGAAATGGACTATAAATCGTATGAAAAATGCCTTCTATTCGGCGGGCAAAACAAACTTGTAATGCCCAAATTTCAAATACTTCTCCTCGAATCGTAGAACCGATGCCGCGTTGTCGCACTTGCAAATCTTTGGCAATGCCGATTTTATACCGAAACCAGTAATGGGTGCTGCCTAATATATATATAAATCGGTAATCTAAATAATTTTTTAGAGGGGATAATGGATCCATTTTTTTTATAATTTTCTGCAAAAATAATGGCTTTTTAACATAATGGTACGTTGGAATTAGGATTCAATGGGATTTTTTGGGATTAAATAAGATTGATTTTTAGGATTTGCAGGATTTCACACTTTTGGATACCTTATGATAGGAATAGATGTACGGATTTTACGGATTTCACCGATTCGTACGGATTTTTTTTATTTTTTTTGCCTAAAATCCAGCATTTGGGTTCTAAAAATCCGTACCCATCGGTGAAATCCGTGAAATCCGTACATCGATTCGTATCACAATGTATCCCAAAGTGTAACCTAAAAATGAAACATCCCGATTTTTTAATCCCAATTTTAAAACTTCAAATGCTTGACCGTCAATGAATTATTCATCAACTGCTTCAACGAATCAATGCCGACACTCAAATGCGTATCCGAAAAACGAGCTGCATTTTTTTTATCGCCCTCATCCGTTTTCACGCCTTCAGGAATCATCGGAATATCCGAAACCAACAACAACGCGCCCGCAGGCAGATGATTTTTAAAAGCAACAGTGAAAATCGTCGCCGTCTCCATATCAATCGCCATACAGCGCAATTCCCGCAAATAATCTTTAAAATCCTCTTTATGTTCCCACACGCGGCGGTTTGTCGTATAGACCGTTCCCGTCCAATAATCCTTTTCATAATCCCGAATTGTCGTCGAAATGGCTTTTTG
>JBDKKX010000279.1:0-7380 GCA_039795795.1 Bacteroidota bacterium
AAAGAAGTGAAGCGTTTTATGGTAATTCATTAGTGGAAAGAAAGGTTTTTGTAAGTTAAAAGTTGTCGAGGTTGCAACTCTATCGATTCCTCACAGAATAAAATTAGGATTTCTTTTTCAAAAAAGGCGGAAGACTCTTAAAAAGTTCGGGAAAATTGAAAATTTTCCCGAACTTGGGCGGGTTCTTTCCAAAGAATTCTGCCTGTTTTTGAAAAAAAACGAAAAAAACTTTAGAAGGTCTGAAGAAGAAATTTAATTATAGATAGGTCACAAATCCTTAGGTCATGTAGCGCGAAAGCGTTATGTGACCTTTGCAAACAGATAGGGCATAGGAAACAAATGCTAACTCATAGACTAACTTGCGTCCAGTTTTCAAACTGGACGCAAGTTAAAATTTTATTTTTATGCTTTTACCAAATATTTATTTTGAATCCATTGATATACACCAAATAAAACACCTGTGTATAGCAAATCGCCCATCATGGTATTGCTCAAAAAAGGCAAGCCTGCTGCATAACATGCCGTCAACCCCGTTCCCGTTTTAGGATACATGCCGCTTTCCAACCAAACGCCAAAGTTGGACACAAGGAAAAAAACAAGCGATGCAATCACACTGGATCCAAGGACTCGGGATGTCGTAGGCTGTTGCAAAAAACGCATTCCCGCCAATGCTAACAAAGCAAATACACCATAACTCCAATAAAAACTCGGTGTTATCCACGTAAATTCCTTATAAAAAGACGCATAAATGGTATTATTCAACACCAAGTCGCTGAACCAAAGGCTTGCTAAAGGGATTAACAAAGCGGTACTGCGTTTTCCGAAATACGCGCCGCCGAATAACGCCATGGCTGCAATCGGCGAAAAATTCATGGGATGAGGCAGTAGGCGCGTCAAAGCCGCCGTGAATATAATGCCCGTCAAAATGGCTAATTTATGCATAATAAGTTGCTTATAAGTGAACAGATTGAATTTGAATCAGCTAAAATGGTTTTTAACTGGGTGCAAAGTTAGAAAAAATTTAAATGATTTTTTTGTTGAAAAATGTATCTTTGCGCGGTTTTCGGAGCATGGAATCGGGTTGAAATCCAGCACTGTATCCGCAACTGTGCGTTTCTTGGTAATGATGTGCCTCTCTTGAAAGTTGTAGTCTAAGCATTCTCTTAATTTTTTATCAACAAATCGTTTTTAAAAATGAATCTAAAAAAAATAAGCCTTTGGGCTTGTAGCCTTGTCTTGTGCTGTATTTCGACGAGTTGTATCGATACGACGGCAACGGCTAAAGGAGCGTACACGTCTGGCGTATTCGTGGTTTGTGAAGGTCCGTTTGCTGGTACGGGCAGCGTTTCTTTTTTCAATCGCACGGATACGACGGTGAAAAATGACATTTTTGCAGCGGCTAATAATAATGCTTCTTTAGGGAATGTCATTCAGTCCATGGCGATACAAGGCAATAGCGCGTATGTAGTGGCAAATAATTCTAATAAAATTACCATTGTGAATTCAAGCGATTTTGTCAAAACGAATTTGATGGACAATACCGTTTTGCCGCGCTATATTTTACCTATCACCACCGCCAAAGCTTATATTAGTGAGTATGGGAAAGATACTGCCACTGGCAAGAATGCGGGCGCGATTCGGGTGTATGATATGGTGAATAATCAAATAACGAAACGAATTTTATTGGGGACACAAGGTGCAAATCAAATGTTGATAACGGGTGCAAGAGTGTATGTAGGCAACGACGGCGGTAATATCTTTGGTTCGGCGGTGGATTCTGTCGTTTCGGTGGTGACTGCCAATGGGGATTCGTTGATTAAAAATATTCCTTTGGGTGCGGGCGCGTATAATGTGAAAGGGATGGCTTTCGACGTGAATAATGATATTTGGATTTTGTGTACAGGCGACTGGAATAAAGCGGGTTCAACAGGCAAATTGATTAAAGTCCATGGCGAAGTGGTAGAACGCACTTTTGAGGTTCCACTCGGTGCAAGCAGTTTAGTGGCTGACCCTTCCAAATATAATTTGTATTTTGTGGTAGATAATAAAATTTATACAAAGAATATTTTGAATTTTGGTGCGAATCCGCCTACAGTTTGGATGGAAAATGCTAATTTTAAATATTTATATGGTTTAGGATATGATGAAAAATCGGGCTTTTTGTTTGTGGGTGATGGTGGTGATTTCAAATCGGCGGGCAAAATGTATGTGGTGAATCCAAGCGATAAAAGTATTAAATATACTAAAACGGTGGGTGTTGCGCCGAATGGTTTTTATTTTAATTGATAATCATTGAATTATGAATTATAAATTAACGTGAGTTCGACAGCAAGAAACGATTTTGCCCGCAGCTTTCGGGGATTGCTTGGGATGTTTCATTTTTAGGTTCCACTTTGGGATACCTTGTGATACGAATGGATGTACGGATTTTACGGATTTCACGGATGGGTACGGATTTTTTTATTTTTTTGCTTGGGTTCCGAACAGGAATTCCAAAAAAATCCGTATCCATCGATGAAATCCGTAAAGTCCGTACATCCATTCGTATCACAAGGTATCCCAAAGTGGAACCTAAAAATGAAACATCCCCAAGCAATCCGCGAAAGCTGCGGGGAAACAATTGTAATCTTTGCCGTTCAAAATGATTTTTTCAAACAGCAATATGAATTGGATTAAAACCATTAGTTGGCTCATTCGCAAAGAAATCTTATTAGAATGGCGACAAAAATACGCTATAGGAGGCATTGTCTTATATGTCTTTTCGACGATATTCATCGTTCACCTCTCCGTTTTAAAGGTCAATGTCAACGTTTGGAACGCACTTTATTGGATTATTGTCCTTTTTGCATCGGTTAATGCTATCGTTAAAAGTTTTATACAAGAAAATTCTAATCGACAATTATATTACTATACGTTGACGCATCCGACCGCTATTATTCTTTCCAAAATCATTTATAATACGCTTTTGTTATTGATAATCAATCTTTTAACGTTTTTCGTTTTTCGTTTTGTGGCTGGGAATCCTGTGGTGGATACGCCGCGTTTTTTATTGGCAATTGGTTTGGGGAGCATCGGATTTGGGATTACCTTCACGTTCATTGCGGCGATTGCGGCAAAAGCGGCAAATGCCGCAACTTTGATGGCAATATTAAGTTTTCCAGTGATATTGCCGATTTTGGCAACGTTGATTGAATTATCTTTTAGTGCCATTCGGTTGCAAGATACGTCGGTGATTGGGCATAATATTCAAACCCTTTTTGCGATTGATACGATTTTGCTTGCCTTGTGTTTTGTGTTGTTTCCGTATCTTTGGCGGGAGTAGGAATTTGGATTAAATCGGATTTTTTTGGGATTAAATAGGATTGATTTGAAGAATTTATAAGAAGTCATTGAAATCTTACAAATCCTTCAAATCAATCCGATTTAATCCCAAAAAAATCCGATTTAATCCGAATTCCAACAGTTCAAATTTATTAATTTAAAAATAAGCTCAATATGAAATTAGCTTGGTGGAAATTATTAAGTATTTTTCTCCTTTTTTACACCTTCATTTTCGGGTTCTTAGTGCCTTTAAAAACGGGCATCACGGACGTAAATCCGCGCAAAATCGCTTGCGGACAAAAAATCACACTCGCCGCACAAGGTTATAACAGTGCTTACACGCGCTACAAATCGCCTCGCGCTTGGCTCAAATTGGACAGCATACATGCGTTATCCGCCGCTTCCATTCGAGTCAAAAACGACCGTTTAATGGAAATTGATTTTGAAATCCCTACGTATCTGCCTGATACTCAAAAAGTTGCAGAATTAACATTGGTCATTGATGACGTGATTGATGGCGTTTCGCTGTTACCGAATGCGACATTTCTCAATCGCGGCGAAACGATGGATACTGCCGCAGGCAAAGCCGCTTGGAACAAAACCATTACAGGCACGAATGCACATAAAGGCATTGCCTTTCCGTACCGAAATATTTTGTATGAATCTATTCGCAATACGTATTTCCATGTACCGATGTGGTTTGTGATGTTTACACTGTTTGGCGTAGCGGTTTATTACAACGTTCAATATTTGCGCACAGGCAATTTGGATTGGGATATTCGGGCGGTATCGTTTACGAAAGTGGGCATTTTATTTGGATTGTTGGGCTTATTTACGGGCGCGTTATGGGCGACTTACACTTGGGGGGAACCGTTCCCAATGGATTTGAAAATCATTATGACATATACAGCTTTGGCAATCTACTTTGCTTACTTTTTATTGCGCGGCGCGTTTGAAAGTTTTGAACAACGCGCAAGGATTTCGTCCGTTTACAGCATTTTTGCCTTTGCGTCGTTGATACCTTTATTATATGTCGTGCCTCGATTGGCGGGAAAAGATAGTTTACATCCTGGGAATGGGGGCAATATAGCCTTTGGTTCACAAGATTTGGACAACACGATGCGCTTAGTTTTCTACCCTGCGAGCATCGGATGGATATTATTGGGCGTATGGATTGCGACGTTGGTGACCCGCACTGCATTTATAGAAGATAAGTTATATTCAAAATAAAATTGTTCTAACAAATTAATTTAAAATCAAAAATTTTGAAAAATTAGCAAAAAAAAGCAGGTAAATTTTGTTTATTCAAAAGCAATGATTTACCTTGCAGCGTTTTTTTGCAGGTAAAAGGATTAAAAAAAATGAAAAAGAATTTTCTAATAATATTATCAAGCCTCCTTTTTGTTTCGACTGCATCCGCACAATCGTTGGACACCCTGTTCCGCAGCGAAGGTAAAATCTATGTCGTGGTAGGCACGTTGGCGATTATTTTAACTGGAATTATCTTGTTTTTAATAAGAATTGATACAAACCTAACCAAATTAGAAAATCAAATTAAGCAAAATGAGTAACAAACATGTAAGTTTTGTCAAAAGTGTGGATCGCAATTTTGACAAAGCTGCCGTTTTTACAGGATTGCCCAAAGGACTTTTGGAGCAAATCAAGGCTTGCAACGCGGTGTATCAAATGCACTTTCCCGTGCGGATTGATGGCGAATATCAAGTCATTGAAGCCTATCGGGTGCAACATAGTCATCACCGGTTGCCCACAAAAGGCGGGATTCGGTACGCGCTGAGTGTGGATCAAGACGAAGTGATGGCATTAGCGGCGTTGATGACCTATAAATGTGCTTTAGTGGACGTGCCGTTCGGAGGGGCGAAAGGCGGGGTCAAAATCGACCCAAAACGTTATACCGAATATCAATTGGAACGCATCACGCGCCGTTACACGACGGAATTGGTGCATCGCAATTTTATTGGTCCGGGCATCGACGTTCCTGCCCCCGATTACGGGACGAGCAGTCGCGAAATGGCTTGGATTTATGACACGTATCAGACGTTGAAAAATAGTGAATTGGACGCGGCGGCTTGCGTAACGGGGAAACCCGTGACGCTCAATGGCATTCACGGACGGACGGAAGCAACAGGGCGCGGCATTTTTTACGGCATCCGCGAAATGTTGAGTATAGAGGAAGATATGAAAAAAATAGGTATTGCAAAAGGCATTGCTGGGAAACGAATTGTGATTCAAGGTTTAGGTAATGTGGGTTCTTACACGGGGCTGATTTGTCAAATGGAAGGCGATGCTCGAATTATTGCGGTTTCGGAATATGAAGGCGCGATTTATAATGAAAGTGGTCTGGACATGGCGGCGTTGATTCAACATCGCAAAGAAACGGGTACCCTTATGACGTTTTCGGGCGGCAAACCGATGGCGAATCGGCAAGAAGCCTTAGAATTGGATTGCGATTTATTGATTCCTGCGGCGTTGGAAAATCAAATTACCCTTGAAAATGCGCCGCGTATCCAGGCAAAAATCATTGTGGAGGCAGCGAATGGTCCCGTTACGGCAGATGCGAATGATTATTTGGTTAAAAAAGGGGTGATAATCGTTCCAGATATGTATATTAATGCGGGTGGGGTGACGGTTTCGTATTTTGAATGGTTGAAGAATCTTTCTCATGTTCGTTTTGGACGCATGGAAAAACGTTTTGAACACAATGCTTTTGAAAAATTGGTCAGCGCGGTCGAAAAATATACAGGAAAAACGATTGATGCGCGGGAAAAATTGGTTTTAACCAAAGGCGCGGATGAAATTGATTTAGTGAATTCGGGCTTGGAAGAGACGATGATTACAGCGTTTCACACGATTCGAGAAACGTGGAAAAGCAATCCTAAAATTGAAGATTTGCGAACGGCGGGTTTCGTCAGCGCGATTGGTAAAGTCGGGAGCGATTATTTGAATCTTGGCATTTTTCCGTAATGGATGGATTCCGATGCGCTTTAAAGGGGTTGTGATGCGCTACAATCCATCACAACCCCTTTATCGTTTTCGACTGATTTTTAGGTTTTTCGTTTTGAAATCCGTATTTTTGCTTTAAAATTCTATCATAATGACAACATCCGAGAAATTTATCAATCCATTTACCGATTTCGGTTTTAAAAAAATCTTTGGCACGGAGGAAAACAAAGATTTATTAATTCATTTTTTAAATACGTTACTTCCTGCGGAAAAGAAGAACGAGATATTGAAATCGTGATACGCAATCACCAAAAAGGATATACCGCTGAGTTTATTGCCGATGTCACTGGTATCGCGGTCGATGTTGTGAATCAAATGATTCAGAATTACAAAAATATTTGAATGTGGATTTCGGAATGAAAATAATTCCGAAATCCATACCGTATTTCACAATCTAAAATTGCATTTACACCTAATCTTTACGTTTTCGCGCTTTTTGACGAGCAGGAAACCGTTCGGGTGTCCAAGTCATAGACACAGGAAATTTAAAGGAGTCATTTTCAAAAGACTCGACCCAACCCTTACCACGAACAACAACAAAAATGGTATCGCTTATTACGTGACAAGACACTAATGAATCTACATTTTGTAGATTATTAATAACATAATAGGATCCATTTTTGGCAACCTTTCTGAACTGCATCACATCCGCAGAGGTTGCTCCTGTTGCTACATTAACAACTTCCAAATGATATTCGTCTGTTGTCAACGGAAAACTCGCTAAATATTCTTCCTCAACCTCAAAAAGAAGTTGTCCACAACAAGCAAGAGGAAAACATAAAGCTAAAAAAACAATGATATTAATGCGCATTTTCTTTTAAATTTTTCTTTGATTTAAAGCTTTTGCAATTTGAATCATGAACCAATTTAGAAATCAATCTAAGTTTACTGCAGTTTATCAACAACCAATAATTTAAATTGCTCTATTAAAAACGCCAACTTAGATGGATCTCCATAAGCTGTAAAAACACCCTTATCTATTTTTACGGTGTACCAATCCTCATCACCATTATCCAGCCTTTGAGAAGGTATTTTAAT
>JBDKKX010000280.1:0-7358 GCA_039795795.1 Bacteroidota bacterium
GTTGTCCTTCCGTAGGAAACTCAGATTCCTACGGAAGGACAACGGAAGGACAAGAAAAATCCGTACCGCATCCGTGAAATCCGTTGAATCCGTACCTCTATTTGTATCCCAATGTAGTCCCAAAATTTGAAATCTACGTTTCAAAACAACAAACACATTATTTTAAAAATTCAATCGTAAAACTATGAATTACACAGATTTGAAAATGCGCTTGCCGCCTTTTCTCTTAGAATGGACAGCCAGTGCAGATTGTCGGCGATTGTTGGCAATCTTGCATCGGTATGGACTTAGTCTCGGGATATGTGTGGTTGGGTATTGCGCAGGCTTGACGGGGACAGTGACTGGAAATAGTACTTCCACTGTTTTGTTGCCGACGAGCGAATTCGCTGCAAATCGACCACCGGGTACCCTTTCTACCCGCGTTTTGAACGACAATATTAAAATGTTGTTATGTCCAAAATGCTACGGGATGGAACGATTGGTTTTCATGCCACCGAAACCAATCCAACCATTGAAAATCAATAAGTTAAAAACAAAATCACGACGGGCTAAGAGAAAACCAAAACCAGCACCGAAAACGTTGCCCATTGTAACGATTACCATTTAGGAAAGCGGTGAGAAACGGCGCGGGCGGATTCCAATGAATTCGTTCGCGCCGAAATAGTTTTTAAACCAGAATGCATCAAAATAGGCGCGTTTTTAATCAACAATTCTTGTAACTTCGCAGCGATTTTTAAAAAAATGGTTTATTTCCGAAATCATTTTATTTTTCATATAAATTTTCTTTAAATGCACCTATACGGCTATGATACAATATTACGCCAAAAGCGAAGGAAAATTACGGCAATTGCAGAAAGCGGAGACAGGCTGTTGGATAAATGTCTGCGCGCCGATTACCCGCGAAGAAGTGCTTGAATTGGCTGAAAAACATGCCATTCCCATTGATTTTTTGACCGATCCTTTGGACATTGACGAGCGCGCCCGCTACGAACGCGAAGAAGAAATGCGGCTAATTATCCTCAATTCGCCTGCCCTTAATAACAATATTGATAAGGATACGCAGGCGATTTATATGACGATTCCTTTGGGAATTATTATTACGGTGGATCATGTGATTACGATTTCCGCGTTTGAAAACCCTGTCATCAATCAATTTTTAGAGGATAAAGTCAAAAATTTTGACCCTTCAGACGATAAACTTTTTGTGTTGCAAATTTTAGCACAAAATATTCAACGGTATTTAGATGGTTTGAAAAAGTTGAATCACCAACGCAATGTGATTGAAAAAGAACTGTATGCAAGCAGTCGCAATATGGAAATTAAACAATTGTTAAGTATTGAAAAATCGTTGGTTTATTTTGTGAACTCCTTGTATGCCATTGAGTTATTAGCGATGAAAATGAAACGGACGGATTTTTTACACATCCGCGAAGACGAAGATAAGATGGATTTGTTTGAAGATATTATTATTGATAATTCTCAAGCATTGGATATGGCAAAAGTTTATACAGACATTTTGGGCGGAACGATGGACGCGTATGCGAGCATCATTTCAAACAATTTGAATATTGTGATGAAACGATTGACGACAATTACGATTGTATTAATGGTACCCACGTTGATAGCGAGTTTTTTTGGAATGAATGTCAAAATACCTTTTTTTAATACGGATCATCCGATGGCATTTTCTACGATTGTGCTGATTTCATTGATAATGAGCATTTTAACATCGTGGTTTTTTAGGAAAAAAGATTTGAGCCAATAGTTGGAATTAGGATTTAATGGGATTTTGAAGGATTAAATAAGCTTGATTTTTTCGGATTATTAAGATTGGCAAATCATGTAAATCCCCCAAAATCAAGCTTATTTAATCCTTCAAAATCCCATTAAATCCTAATTCCAAAGTACTAAAATAAAAAATATTTTAAAATTAGCGAATATTCGCTAAAACTTCCTATCTTGCAGACTTGTTTAGCGTTATTAAGATTTCATAAATCTTAAACGATTCACGCAATCTTAATCTATTTTTAATTTAAACGATTCAAAATTAACCATTTATGGAAGATGCATATATCATCGCGGGGTATCGCTCTGCGGTTGGCAAGGCGGGACGCGGCGGTTTTCGCCACTATCGTTCCGATGATTTAGCGGCAGATGTCATCAAACATTTGATGGCGCAGGTGCCTGAATTAGATCCTGCG
Organism: Bacteroidota bacterium; assembly: GCA_039795795.1. Lineage (GTDB taxonomy): Bacteria > Bacteroidota > Bacteroidia > Chitinophagales > Saprospiraceae > JAAFJT01. The sequence continues at coordinate 2,202 of JBDKKX010000280.1, forward strand.
TTAGTGGATGACGTAATTGTGGGTTGCGCAAATCCCGAAGGCGAACAAGGTTTGCAAATTGGTCGCCAAATCGCACTTCGCGCTTTGGGCAAAGAAGTCCCCGGTATGACGATTAATCGATATTGCGCGTCTGGTTTGGAGGCGATTTCGATTGCGGTGGCGAAAATCAAGGCGAATATGGGCGAATGTTACATCGCGGGCGGCACGGAAAGTATGTCGTTATTGCCGATGACGGGTTATAAACTCGCGCCTTCGTACCATGTTGCGGCAAATACGCCTGATTATGTCGTCGGCATGGGCTTGACAGCGGAAGCCGTTTCTAAACAATTTAACATCAGTCGGGCTGCGCAAGACCAATTTTCGGCAAAATCGCATGAAAAAGCGGCTGCTGCGATTGCAAAAGGCTTATTTAAGTCCGAAATTGTTCCAATCAACGTGAAAGAAGTGTATGTCGAGGACGATAAACGCAAAGAACGCGATTTCATTGTAGATACCGATGAGGGCGTTCGGGCGGGTACGACGGCTGATGTTTTAGCGAAATTGCGTCCAGCATTTGCGAATAATGGTTCGGTGACGGCTGGAAATTCGTCTCAAACGTCCGATGGAGCATCATTTGTGTTAGTGATGAGCAATACAATGGCGAAAAAATTGAATTTAAAACCGATTGCGCGGATGGCGAGTTGTTCGGTTGCGGGTGTTGAACCTATTATTATGGGCATCGGACCTTGTGCGGCGATTCCAAAAGCGTTGAAAAAAGCAGGTTTGAAATTGAAAGATATTGATTTAGTGGAATTGAATGAAGCTTTTGCGGCGCAAGCATTAGCGGTGGTGCAGGAAACGGGTTTGAATCCAGATATTGTGAATGTGAATGGTGGTGCAATTGCATTGGGGCATCCGCTTGGGTGTACGGGCGCGAAATTGTCCGTTCAATTGTTTAATGAAATGCGGCGTAGAGGTAATCGTTACGGAATGGTGACGGCTTGTGTGGGCGGCGGACAAGGGATTGCAGGCATATATGAATTGTTAAATTGATATATGGAGTTGGACAAATATCAATTTATCAAGCCTTTGGAGGGTTGAAAATCATCCAAAGGCTTGATAATCAATGACTTATAATAATTGCTTATTATTTATGCTCATCACTTAATTGTACCCAAATTTACGAAAAATACCTCAATTTCGGTTGCGTTTTCCTGAATATGTTAAATTAATAGGTATTAAATTGGTGTCAGTAATCGCGATTACTGACACCAATTTAATTTATTGCAATCCCCTAATGACTGAAAGCGAAGCAACCCTGTGTACAAATTTTGTTGAAAAAATACTTAAAAGAAGGTTTTGAGTGAAGATTTTAAGATTTTAAGGCTTTTAGAGGACACTTTTGTTCAAGTTAGGGCATCTTATGAAAAACGATTCCCTTTACAAGATTAAATTGACTTGAAAATGAAAACTTTTATGAAAAAAATTTACTTTTTAACCCTCTTAATTGGCATGACATGGGGTTGTAATAACGAGAATTTGTCATCAAAAGCCGCTAAACCAATGCCTTTGAGTGTCCAAATTGCCTCAAAAGAACAAACAATGGTTCAAAACATTCCCTTGCCTAAAGGTTATCGACGTGTTACCTGTTCCGAAGGCAGTTTTGCGGCTTGGCTTCGGCAATTAAAATTGAAATCGGATAAAACGGTTTACCTATTTAATGGACAAAAAAAGTTTAATCAGCTGGCTCAGTACGCGGTTTTGGACGTGAGTGTGGGCAAAAGAGACTTGCAACAATGTGCTGACGCGATTATGCGCTTGCGGGGCGAGTATTTTTATGGCAAAAAAGCGTATAGCCAAATTGAATTTCACAATGTGGAAGGCAGTTTAATGAAATATACAAATTACGCAGGTTCGGATTACTCTTATCCTAAATTTTTAAAATACATGGATAAAGTTTTTTCGGCGGCGAGTACGTTGTCGTTGTCGAAAGAGGTGACTCCGTTAGCGAATCCTGCGGAAATTCGAGGTGGTGATATTTTCATCAAAGGCGGCGCGCCTGGACATGCCGTTATCGTGTTAGACGTTGCGCAAAACATTGAAAATAAGCAAATTATCTTTTTATTGGCACAAAGCTATATGCCTGCACAAGACATTCATATTTTGAAAAATCCAAATGACAGTTCGTTATCGCCTTGGTATTCCACGAATTACGGTGCGAATTTGGAAACGCCTGAATGGACATTTGAGAAACATCGTTTAAGCCGTTTTCCGAATTAAAGAAAACACGAATTTTTACAAATTTTTATGATAACAAGACCTTATTTATTATTCTTTTTTTGCCTTTTCACACAACCTCTTTTCGCTCAATTAACAGGTAATGTTACAGGAGTGGATGGAGCACCGCTTGCCTTTGCGTCCATTTATGTTGAAAATACGGCGATGGGTACGACGGCAAATGCCTTAGGGGATTTTCAGTTGGAATTGCCCAATGGTACGTACAAGATTGTGTTTCAATATGTTGGATATAGCAAACATTTTGAAACGATTCTTGTAAAGGACAAAAAGATTCATTTAAAAGTGCGTTTAGAAGCTGCCACTATTGAAATGGCAACTTTTACGATTCGCGCAAATCAAGAAGACCCTGCTTATGCAATTATGCGTCAAGCGATTGCAGCGCGCCCACATTTTCGGAATCAAGTGCCTCAATCTGTTTGCGATGTGTACATGAAAGGCGTGCAAAAAGTGTTGGAAAAGCCCCAAAAAATCATGGGGCAAAAAGTGGAATTAGATAGCGGCATTGTTTACCTGTCGGAAACGCTTTCAAAATTGTATTGCAAAGCTCCAGATGCCAAAAAGGAAATTTTGACGGCTTCCAAAGTCAGTGGAAATGATAACGGTTTTGGTTTCAACAGTGCTACGAATTTTGAATTTAACTTTTATGATAATACGATGACGCTGCTACGGGAAGTGTTATCGCCGATTGCGGAGCATGCGATTGCCAATTATCGGTTTAAATTAATCGGAACGATTCAAGAAAATCAGCGCGCCCTTAAAAAAATTGAAGTGATTCCGATTCGGGCAGAAGATCCAACTTGGGCAGGCTATATTTATATTGTTGAAAATCAATGGAATTTGCATTCATTAGATTTGTATTTGACGGGTAAAACGGTTCAAAACAGCATTTTAGATACTTTTCGCGTTCGACAAGTATTTGTAAACCTGCAAAATGACGTGTGGCGATTGTTATCACAGGAAATGCAGTTTAAAATCAATATTTTAAAGATTAAAATTGCGGGTTATTTCACGGGTGTTTTTACGAATTATGATTTGAAACCGAATTTGCCGAATGATTTTTTCAATAAAGAAGTTTTTCGCGCTGAAAAAGGTAAAAAAGATCATTTATTGGCGCATTGGGACACGTTGCGCCCGATTCCTTTGACTTCGGAAGAGCATTTGGATTATGTTAAAAAGGATAGTATTCAAATCGTGCATAAATCAAAACCTTACTTAGATTCGGTGGATAAAAAACAGAATCGCTTCAAAATCAGCAATTTATTAACGGGTTATAATTATTATCAATCGCTTGAACGGCAAAGTTTTAGTTGGAAATCGCCTTTGACGATGGTTCAATTTCATCCTGTGACGGGTACGACGGTGGGTTTAAACGCGGTTTATCACAAAGATTATGATGATTTAAAAACAAAATATTTTAATTTTAATCCTGCGATTACTTATTCTTGGACGGAAAAAGCATTTCGACCTCAATTGACTGCGATTTACCATGCTAATGAACTTGATTTTTCCGAAATTTCGTTTTCCGCAGGACGTAAGTTGTCGCAATATAATGCTGAAAATCCAATACCAACGTTGGTTTCCGAATTTTATAACCTGTTTTTAAAACAAAATTTGATGAAATTGTATGATAAAAATTATGTCAAAATGGGTTACGGTCGTGAAATTGCGAACGGGGTACAAATGAATTTGCAAGCAGAATGGGCGCGTCGCGCTGAATTACAGGTGAATTCATCCTTTAGTTATTTTAAAAAAAATGAACCTTATGCACCCAATCTACCCGAAAATATTTTGAGTTTGCCCGATGATAATAGCAAATATTTGGCGATTGAAGGCAATTTTAGATTTAGATTTGGGCAAACCTACGCTCGTTATCCTACCCAAAAAGTTTATGGGGCGTATCCCTATCCAGAGTTAACGATGGCTTATCAAAAAGCATTCAATGCAGGTGCTGAATATGTGTATTTTAACAAAATTAAATTTCGTTTACAACAAACTCCAATCAAAATGAATCTTTATGGTTATTCGGAATATGCAATAGATTTTGGGACATTTTTGGGTAAACAAAACCTCAGTTTTGCAGATTATTTTCATTTCAACGGGAATGAAACGCCCATTGGCAGCCCGAATCAATATATGACTGCGTATCATCAATTGCCGTATTACCAATACAGTACAGCAGGAACGAATTTACAATTGCATTATCAGCATCATTTTCAAGGATTTATATTGGACAAAATACCGTATATTAGAAAATTAGGTTTGAATGAAGTGATTCGAGTTGCCTATTTGAAAACGCCCGAATTGAAAAATTATACAGAATTTTCATTGGGGATTGACCGTATTGGCTGGGGCATTTTTCGGATTTTGCGAGTAGATTTGGGGACAAGTTTCACGAACGGACAAGTTGGAAAACCGAGTTTGCTTTTTGGAATTAAGTTGTAAAATAATTATTTTACCATGTCACAATTATAAAATATGCTTTGAAAAAATATATAAAGTAGTTCCAAAACGAACCAAAATCGTATAAATCTAACGCTGTCAAGGTACGAATGTAGTACTTATGGCAGCGTTTTTTGTACCAATTCAAGGGTAGGAGGGGAGCCGTGACAATGAATTTTAATGAAATGTCCGTTTCTAAAAGATTGAAAATCAAATTTTTAATCTTTTTTTTTAAACCAATATCATAAAAATAATTATTTTATATGGTTAATACATTTTTTATAAAAATATTTGATTAAAATATGAATGATTTGCCGTAAAAAAATTTGCATTCCTCTCCACGAAGCCTGCACCTTTGAATCAAGAAACCAAATAACGGGTCTTTCTTGAATCCAACATACTATTTTAGGCAACAAAACAAAGCAAAAATCTTATGAATAG
>JBDKKX010000281.1:0-7357 GCA_039795795.1 Bacteroidota bacterium
TTGGCTAAAAATTTGGAAGTTTAAACTAAAATGTTGTATCTTTGTGTCAGAAATTAAAGCAAAAACATCGGTTAAAGCATCGACGTTTTCAAAATCTTGCAAACTGAGCCGTGTTTCGCGGCTCTTGCGAAAAGTTTCTTCACGCATCACGAGCCTGTTCTTCACTATTAGCGGTAATACCCTTAGTAGTTGGAATGCGGTTATAATTCGTGAATTCTTTCCAACTACTAAGGGTATTACCGCCTCGAGTTGAACATTCCCGTTAGGAGAATGTACGAAGATAACGCAATGGTTTACCGATGTTTTTGTTTTAAATTCACCTATCATAGATATAGTTCGTTTTAAATAAATTGATAATTCAATAAAAAGTTATTTTTTATTCAATTTACAACTTAAAATACAATCGTTTTTTCAAAATCTTGCAAACCGAACCGTGTTTCGCGGTTCATGCGAATAGCTTTTTCACGCATCACGAGCCTGTTCTTCACTATTAGCGGTAATACCCTTAGTAGTTGGAATGCGGTTCTAATTCGTGAATTCTTTCCAACTACTAAGGGTATTACCGCCTCGAGTTGAACATTCCCGTTAGGAGAATGTACGAAGATAAAACGATAAGTTTTAAGTTGTTTTTTTTGAATGATTAAGTCATTGATTATCAATGTTTAAGTTATAAGGAAAAAATTGTTTTTTCAAAATCTTGCAAACCGAACCGTGTTTCGCGGTTCATGCGAATAGCTTTTTCACGCATCACGAGCCTGTTCTTCACTATTAGCGGCATGTACGCTACCGTAGAGAATGCGGTTTAAACTCGTGAGTTCTTTCTCTACGGTAGCGTACATGCCGCCTCGAGTTGAACATTCTCGTCAAGAGAGTGTACGAAGATAAAACAATTAATGACTTATAATTTTTAATTTAAAACGATTTGCATTCTATAAAGTATTGATTTTCAATTGAAAACAAAATCGTTCTTTCAAAATCTTGCAAATAGAACTGTGATTCGCAGTTCGTGTTGAAAGCCATTTCACGCATCACGAAACGGCTCACACAACGGCTGTCATCCGCTTTTGAAATGCTGCTCGAATGCGGGCATTCATTCCTGGTACCGGGGAATACACCGTCTTCGATTGGGAGGTTCATCCTTGTTGGCGCGGATGACAGCCTTCGGATGCACCGTCTCGTGAGGAGTATGTACGAAGATAGAACGATTTGTTTCCTTTTGAAAAGGATTAAAACAGTTGGATTGGATTTTTGCACTCAAAATCATAAAATTTCATTCGCAAAATATCCAAATTCCAAATAATATGTCTCAGCCGCTTACTCGTCAGGAACTTTATGACCGCATCCGCGCCGAAGGAAAAGAACAATTCATTTTAGCTGAAATGAAGCGACTTGGCTTTTGGGAGGACAATAAAGCAGAACCTTCTCTCGCCGAAGCTGTCCTTTTGCATGAAGGCGAATTGCAGTCGCAACTTAACAAATTGTATCAAGAAAAGCATCGCCTCCAAGATAAAGAGGCGTTGCTGAAAGATATTCGCAAGCAGCGCATGGAAGAAGCGCGGCGTAAGCGACAAGAAACCAAGTTGCGCAAAGTCCAAGAACGCAAAATTGCAGCAGAAAATTGGGCAAAAAGAAAAGAAAAAGAAATTTTATATCTTGGCGAAGGCGTTTCGTTTTCGCTGAATCGGCAGGAGTCGGACGTTGAAAAGTTGAAATTAGCGAATTTGCCTGTTTTGACCGATGCAGAATCGATTGCTACTGAGTTTAAGATACCGATTTCTGAAATTCGTTTTTTAGCATTTGCACGAGATGTTTCCAAAGTGAATCATTATAAACGGTTTACCATCTCTAAAAAAACGGGCGGTGAACGCACGATTTCCGCGCCGATGCCGCGTTTAAAACACGTACAATCAGAAATCTTAATGCGTATTTTACAGAAAGTCAATATTCATGAAGCGGCGCATGGTTTTGTTTCGGAAAAATCCATTGTTTCTAATGCGATGCCTCATTTGCAATCGGAAGTGGTGATTAATATGGATTTGAAAGATTTTTTTCCGACGATTACTTATGATAGGGTAAAAGGCGTGTTTCGGAATTTGGGTTATTCGCATCAGGTAGCGACGATTTTGGGATTGATTTGTTCTGAACAAGCCGTCGATGAGGTCGCATTAGATGGTGAAACTTGGTTTATTGCTTCGGGCGAGCGTCGTTTGCCGCAAGGCGCGCCGACAAGTCCCATGATTACGAACATTTTGTGTCGGCATTTGGATAAACGATTGACGGGTTTGGCGACAAAATTAGGATTTCGATATACGAGATATGCAGATGATTTGACTTTTTCGGCAACGCAGGAAGGCGCGAAAAATGTAAACTTATTGTTAAAAACGGTTCGTGAAATTGTGGATTCTGAAGGTTTAATTGTGCATCCCGATAAAACGAAAGTGATGCGCAAAGGTTCGAGACAAGAAGTGACAGGGATTACCGTGAATCAAAAACCGACTGTGTGTTCTAAGCGGTTGAAACAATTTAGGGCTTTTTTGCATCAAATTGAAAAAGATAAATCCGTTCAAGGTAAAAAATGGGGGCAATCGAATGATTGTTTGGAATCGGCATTGGGTTTTGCTCGGTATGTGAAAATGGTGCAGCCCGAAAAAGGAAATGAATTGTTGAAAAAAACAAAAGAAGTTATTGCAATGATTCAACCCAATTATAAACCGCAAAGACGGCTTTTTGTTCCTAAAAAATTGGTTGCAACGCCTGAAACGATTCAAGTAGATACGCTGAAGAAAAGTTTGCAGCAATTTTAGAAATGATAATATTTGTTTTAAATGCGTAGCATTGCAATATTTGTAGAATTATGTTTCGTAAAATTGAAATTTTTGAAACATAATTCTACGATTATTCATTAATAGCATAAATACTTCCTACACCTATCTGCCCGTCGTTTAATTCATATTTTGCAAAAATGCGCCTGTATCCATCTCCTTCAAATTCATCCAGCCGTTCCCAATGATTCACTAAGTCCTTTGAAAAAAGAATAAACGCTTTAATGACCGTTTGCAATTCAGTCCGAACGTGCCTAAACGCATTATAACCTAAGTCCGCACCCCAACCTATTTTTTCTAAATGACCGCGAACGATTCCTTGCCGCCAATTGCCATGAATCGGTTCAACCACAAAATGATTTGGGGCATTTGGTGCCAGTGACCCGTAAATAATGAGCGATTTTTCAGGTTGATAAGTTTCAAGGAATGCCGTTTCATCCTTCGTTAAAGCATGACTATGGAGTGGATGCTTTTTCTTATTTAAAATTTCAATCATTTTATCTATCTCCATTTTAGAAATATTTGTTTTAATTAAATTAAATAATCATTCAAAGGTAACTAAATTATGAATAAAAATTCAGAAGAAATTATTGTAAAATGTAGGCTATGCACCAAAGTACACGAATATAAATGTCCCGATAATCAGCTTATCGCATTAGCTGCTGAATGGAAATATAGATTTAATAATAAAAATTTATTATCTGTAAAGCCTTTAATTGGCAAAAGTTACGAAATTTTTTTAAAAGATCCGTTGAAAATTAACCTTGCGACCCCTTTTTGGGTACTATATATGGATCCATTTTCGCAAATAAATGGCATCGAAACAGAAGCAGATATTGAATCCTTGCGATTTTGTTTATGCAAGAAAACTAAAATAGTTGAAAAACAAGATTTTTATATAAGGTTGCAAATTGTCGTAATCAATTTCAATGATTTGGATATGCCGACAACTTTCACAGAACCTTCAATTCATTATAATTGCCTCTTTGATGAAATCACAGATAATCATATAGAATATTTTAATTTGTATAATTTGATAAATATCAATATTCAAGGTGATTTGGGGCTAACAGCTATCCTTAAAAAAACACAGCATGAAAATAAAATTGTTGCTGTCCATGAATGGGATTTTCATACGAATCTTTGGTATCGTTATGAAAAAAACGTACAAATCGGAATTAAGAATGAATCAAAATAAGGAATTAAAAAAGCATTTGTTTGATTTTTTGCAAACAAATGCCTTTTTAATTCCTTATTTTCATTCATTCCTAATTCGACAAAGCCTTCACCGCCAACCATGCCATCAATCCAATACTCAATTCCAATGCCGATTCATCTATATTAAAAGTGTCGGTATGCAGCCCCGACGTAATGCCGAGTTCCTTATTCCCCGTCCCCAATCGGTAAAAACAGGCGGGCATCACTTGCGAATAATACGCAAAATCTTCTGCCGTCATACGCATTGGCAAATCTACGACATTGTCTGCACCGCAAAATTCAATCATATATTTTTTTACTTGTTTCGTAAGTCCTTCATTATTAAATAGAACGGGATAACCATGTTGTATCACGAACTCGCAAGAACCACCCATACTTTCCGCAATTCCTTCCGCTAATTTTTTCATAATTTTTTTGGCTTTTGCGCGCCAAGTTTCGTCCAACGTGCGAAAAGTGCCTTCCAAAACCACTGTATCAGGAATAATATTCGTCGCGCCACCCACAGATTGTATTTTTCCTAAGGTCAAAACCGAGGGAATCGCAGGATCCGCCCGCCGACTGACCACTTGTTGCAACGCCGTAATAATGTGCGCCGTTATCAAAATCGGGTCAATGCACTCTTGCGGCATCGCCCCATGCCCGCCGTGACCGCGCACCGTCACATACAATTCGTCCGCAGAAGCCATATAAATACCCGGTTTCAACCCCACTTTGCCCGCTTGCAAGGGGGGATGTACGTGTTGTCCCAAAATTATAGCAGGTTTGGGGTTTTCCAAAACACCCTCGTCTATCATAATACTCGCCCCGCCAGGCGTTTTTTCCTCAGCAGGTTGGAAAATCAACTTAATCGTGCCCGACCAATCCGCCCGAGTTTCGTGCAGAATCCGAGCCGCCCCCAATAAAGAAGCGGTATGCGCATCGTGTCCGCAGGCATGCATAATACCTGCTTTTTTGGATTTATACGAAATATTATTTGCCTCTTGAATCGGCAACGCGTCTAAATCGGCGCGTAACGCAATGGTTCTAACCGTAGGATTTTGCCCGTGAATGATGCCAACCACCCCATTTTCAGCGATACCATGTTGATATTCAATCCCTAATACTTTCAATTTTTCTGCCACATATTTACCTGTTTCGACTTCCTCGTAACTCAATTCGGGATTTTGATGCAAATGTCGTCGAATTGAAATAATGTCAGCTAAATAAGATTTGGCTAATAATTTGATTTTTTCTTTTAACATATTTGATAATTTATTGGTCTAAACAATTTCATCCAAACTATTCGTCATTTTCCGAATAATTTTAAATTCGTTGAAAAAGGCGCGCCCGACGACTCGAAATACGGTGTACGCAGGTATCGCCAAAATCATTCCACCGATACCTCCTACTTTCGCCCCCGCAAGCGTCACTAAAAAAATCTCTAACGGATGCGCCAACACTCTGTTTGAAAAAATAATGGGTTGTATAATCCAATCGTTGATAAATTGCATCACTCCAAATGTTATTGCAATTTTTATTAATAAAGGAACAGTTTGTGCATAAAAATCGAACTCCAAATTGGACGAAATGGTAATGAATACGGCAAATGTACAGCCTAAAATCGGTCCCAAATAAGGGACTATATTGATGAGGGCGGCGAAAATGGCTATCAATAAAGCGTTTTTCACCCCCAAAACTAAAAAAATGGTGGTCAAAAAAAACACAACAAAGATCATTTGCAGCAATAATCCACTAAAATATCGGGATAATAAGGTCGTTGTATCGCTTACCGCTTCTCGTGCGTTGTCTTCGTATTCTTTGGGCGCGAAGCCTGATACGATTTCTGTAAACATTTTATTTTCCCTTAAAAAGAAAAACGAAATAAATAATACTGAAATTAACCCAACTGCCAAATTTCCTGCGGCAGCAAGGATGGAACGAAACACATCTGTAATTTGCGATGGCTCAATATATTTTGACGCAACTTGTATGACTTCATCCGAAGCCGTCATGCCTTGATGCACTAATCCAAATTTTTGCCCCCAAGCCGTGATGCGTTTCAACGGTTCTTCCAAAGCCGTCGTGATATTGTCGATTTTGATATTTGATAAATTATTCGCCTGTTGCACCACTAACGGCACAAAAGAGGAAACCAACCCTGTCAATATCAATAAAAGTGTTGTTAAGGTTAAAATGGCGCATAGAGAATTATTTGCCCGAATGTGTAATTTCTTGACTTTCAAATACTTCTGATAAAATTTCATTACTGGTTGCCCTAATAATGATACGACCCAAGAAATTAAAATGTAGGAAACAATGGTACGGAAATACCATAAGATTGCAATCGCTATCAACGAGGTGATGCCGAATGCCCAATAACGACCTTGCGTATTCATAGAAAATGGGTTGAATTTGTTAAATTTTTTACAAATCTAACCTTTTTTTGGGAATGATGAATGATAAATGATGAATGATGAATTTGTAAATTCATTATTCATCATTTATCATTCATCATTCCCTAATGCGCCACTAACGCGTTCTGAATCAATGATTCAAATATGAATTTCCCATCTGTATTGCCCAAAACTGCCTCCGAACAACGCTCCGGATGCGGCATCATGCCAAAAACATTGCGTTTCGCATTGCAAATCCCTGCAATATTAAACATCGCTCCATTTGGATTCGATTGAGCCGTTGAACGACCTTCTTCATCACAATAGGTAAACAAAACTTGTTGATTATCAACCAATTGCGATAATGTTTTGGTGTCTGCGTAATAGCGACCTTCTGCATGCGCTATCGGAACTTTCAAAACTTGGTCTTTTTTTAACGAACGGGTGAGTGCTGAATTATGCGATTTCGGTTTCAAATAAATGTTTTTACAAACAAATAGTTGATTTTCATTGCGCAACAATGCACCAGGAAGCAACCCCGCTTCACATAAAATTTGAAACCCATTACAAATTCCAAACACATATCCACCTTGATTCGCAAACTCAATCACCGCTTGCATAATCGGCGACAACCGCGCAATCGCCCCACAACGCAGGTAATCGCCAAACGAAAACCCACCCGGCAATATAATACAATCCAAATTCGCAGGCAAAACCGCGTCTTTGTGCCAAATTTTTACCACATTTTGTTTCATCACAGAACCCAAAACGTGTATCATATCGTCATCGCAATTCGAACCGGGAAAAACAATTACTCCGAAATTCATGATTTTAGTTTTTTTTTGTTAAAATTGGATTACATGATGAATGATAAATGATGAATGATAAATGACAAATAATGTAAATTATTGATTTTCAATAATTTACATTATTTGTCATTTATCA
>JBDKKX010000282.1:0-7334 GCA_039795795.1 Bacteroidota bacterium
CGATGCAAATTTTATATATTATTTTTTCAAAACATTGAAAGTATTTAAACGTTTTATTTATAAACGTTTAAATATGGATAAAAAACTCATTCATTTATGCTTGTTGATAGGCGTATGCGTGCTGCTCTGTTTTTGCATGTATCGAATTCACTTAAATGCGCCTCAAAAGCCGATTCGTCCTCCGATTCAGACGCAATTCCCCACAACGGACAGTTCTAAAAAAGGGATTCCGCCCATTTACCAGAAAGGGGCGCGCTTGCCGCGTGGAAAAAAAGATGAATTATTGATTTTATCGTGGAATTTGTACAATTTTGGCAAGACCAAAACGCCTGAACAACTTAAATTGGTGGCTCAAATTGTCCGAAATTATGATATTGTGACGGTTCAAGAGGTTTCGACTTCAGAAGCAGGCGCACGAGCAGTGGCTCAACTTGCCGACGAATTGGATAGAACGGGTGCGAATTGGGATTACGTCGTGAGCGATGCGACTTCGGGAGAAGGTTCGGAACGGTATGCGTATTTGTGGAATAGTAGTCGAGTGGCGTTGAAAGGCAAACCTTTTTTATGTCAACCGTTGGCGGCAACGATTAATCGAGAACCTTTTATGGCGCGTTTTGAAACGCCTATTAAAAAAACGGTTTTGCTTGGCACGTTTCACGCAGTGCCGACTGCCAAAAAACCTGCTCAAGAAATTGAACAATTGGTTCAATTAGACGCACTTTATGCCGCAGATAATTTGTTATTCATGGGAGATTTCAATTATAGTGGTCAAAAACCTGCTTTTAATGTTATCAAACAACGCGGTTACGCGCCCGCGCTCGTCAATACGCCTACGAGCCTCAAACGCAAACCGCTTGCAAATGGTAATTATTTGAATGAAGAATATGATAATATTTTTTACGAAACGGCGGCAATGGAAGCCCTTCAAGCGGATAAAATAGATGTTGTGCCGATGTCTCCGAGCTTTGATGCGGCACGAACGCTTTCAGATCATTTGCCCGTTTGGATAAAAATTCGAGTGAAATAAAAGGATTTTAGGAAGTGGATTTCGGATTTTGGAATCAATTGATTTCAAAAATCCGAAATCCATCTTCAATAATCGGTTTATTTTATTTTTGGAAACAAAATGTGTTCGTAAATATCTGCTAATGGAATCGTTACGTTCAAAGATCGAAGGTGAATACTTTGAGTTAAATCCTCCGTCAATAATTTATTCCAATTGGTGTCAGACGATTTAAACCAAGATTCAACACAAGGTTTGTTCTGTTCTATTAATAGATATTCTTTGAAGGAAGGCATCAATTGATATAACATAAATTTATCACCTCTATCATATTTAAACGTACTTTTAGACAAGACTTCCACCACGAGCAAGGGATTCACTATCAAATCTTCCCGACCATTCCAAAATTGAGGTGCTTCGCAAACCACGACTGCATCGGGATAGACGCTTACATTTTCTGCTTCGATATATATTTTTTGGTCGCTATTAAATACCCTAAACACTTTCGGCAAAGGGCGCACAGCTACTTTTATAGCACTTGTTATATTCGTTGCAATTTCATTATGTCTTGCTTTGTTACTTGGCATTGGAATGATTTGACCGTTATAAAATTCATTTTTATGGAGCGATTTTTCTTCTTTTAGAAGATACTCCTGTAAAGAGAAAGTTTTAACTACCGCTTCTTTGACGACTTTTTGGACTGCAATGGCTCTCATCATAATTTATTTTTAGCAAAGATAAGGTTTGAATACTCCATTTCAAAATGAAAAATCATTTTTTGACCATAAAATGACAATTCAAAGAGAATCCGTTTTATACTTTTTATCTTTGGGTGCATCGCCGCGCTGTTTGCGTTGATTGGATTCCGAACGAGGGATTTGATTTGGCAAACCATTCATCATCCCTTCAAATTGCTCCAAAAGATTGGGAAAATCTTTATCACTTTTGAAAAAATTCATATAACCTTCCATATTTTGCAACATGTCATTGGTTTTAGAACTGTCGGGCAACATTTGTTGCCAGCCTTTCCCGTCATTGAAAAACTCAAAGGAACGCGATAAGGGCTTCATCATCGAATCGAAGGAAAGATTCGGCATATTTTTCATTGTTGAATCCAGCATTCCCGGAAACATTTGCTGCATTTGACGCTGTAATTGTTCTAATTGTGCTTGCAACGATTTTTGAGCGTTGGAATGCTCTTTGGGACTTTCTTGTGCGTAACCCAATGATAATGAGGCGATTGTACAAACAGTTAAACAATACTTTTTCATTTTTTTATTTTTTTTGATGCTATAATTTTGCATTGAAAACGTTTGAAATCCCTGTTTAGTTGTCTTGGTCATCGGAAACTTTAACGAACGCATCGGCTTCGTTTTGAGTTTTAAAACGGTTGCCTACCCCATAATAACTATGCCCGTTCGGATACCGAAATCCATTCCTGCCATTCAGCGCATTTTGAACGCTCATGTGCCGCCATTCTAAATTTTCTGCTGCATCATTTTGTAAATTCCCGTCGAGATGGTGTGTAAAATGCTTTTCAGAAGGTCGCTTTTCGACGAAGGCGTTTAAAACCAATTGAGAAATAGAGCGCACTTTTCTACCTGCTAAGATAACATGGCGCGCACCCGTTGGAGAATAGCGCACTTTTAGATTATGGGTTTTGCCTGAGCCATAGTAATTGAGGGAACGCACATTGCCCAAATTTGAGACTTCGTACTCAAATTCTAAGGAATCATATTCAATGTTTTTCCAAATTTCCATGATAAAATTTCCTTTGTTTTAAAATATTGTTTTCCAATTTTATGTTTGAAAGATTGAACCGTGAAGCCGCAAAGGTAAAAATAAAATCAGCATTTTATTAACACATAGGGACATGGGACACATAGATTTTTTAAAACTATGTAGTATGAAGAAAATCTATGTAACCTATGTCCCTAGGTGTTCCAAAAAAATCTATGTAACTTATGTCCCTATGTGTTCCAAAAAGCAACATCGTTAAGGATAATCTTATATTCGTAAAATAAAAATCGTTAAGTTTTCGATACGCGGGTTTCTTTTTAAGGAAATCTACTATACTTTTGCAGGAGAAAGCAGACATTAAGTTTGTTTAAAATACATTTTTTAAATCTGTCATTTTTAACTAAAATCATATATATTATGAAGAACTATTCAAAAGTAATTGAATATCAAGAGCATGTAGCCAATTATGAAAAGGCTAAAGAGGGTTTTAAAACCGCCAAAACCACTGCAAAAGAAATTAAAACGTTGCTCTCTGCTGCTAAAAAAGCGGATGATGCTGCGCAGGTCACTCGTTTTCAATACAAACAAGCTAAGTTGAAAGCTAAATCGGAAAAAATTAATGCGCGGATGGCGAAATTAAATCTTAAAGGTTTTATCAAATTAGACAAAAAAAGGCAAAAAGAGGCGGAAAAAGTGGCAAAAGCAAGTGCGCATGCACATGAAAAAGCGGTTTTGAACTAATCGATTAGCAAAGGCGGTGCAATAAAGGCGGGCAAGGTGTAAACTTTGTCTGCCTTTATTTTTTGCGGAAATGCTTAAACGTTTAAACAGAACTTAACAATTACTTAATGCTGACTTAATGTGGAGTTAACATACACGACGGAACTTTGCACCATCATTTTTAATCAAACTCATTCAGCATGAAGAAGATAATTGGTTTTACATTATTATTAATTTGTATGTGCGCATTCAACGTTGTCGCACAAAGCCAACTCGCAGGTAAAATCAGCGATAAAGCAAATGGTGAAGGACTACTCGGGGCAGCAGTCGTGGTGGAAAACACGACGAACGGCACGATAACAGATATGGACGGGAATTATAATCTTCCTTTGGTACCAGGCACTTATACGATGGTGATTAGTTTCGTTTCTTATCAGCCAGCGAAAGTACAAGTGACTATCAAGGCAAATGAGACGACTTATCTCAATCAGGTGTTAGAAGAAGTGAAAAATGTCATTGAAGCTGTGACGATTGTGGCAAAAGTGGAGCGTTCGACGGCGGTGGCAATGATGATTGAACGGAAAAAAGCCTCTCAATTATCCGATGGTGTTTCTTCTGACCAAATTCGCAAAACGCCTGACCGCACGACTTCCGACGTGTTGAAGCGGGTAACAGGGGCTTCGATTCAAGATAATAAATTTGCGATTATTCGCGGGATGAACGACCGTTATAATGCGGGTTATTTGGATGGCGCGTTGTTGCCTTCGACAGAATCGGATAGAAAAGCTTTTGCATTTGATGTGGTCCCTGCCAATTTGATTGATAATTTGTCCATTATTAAGTCGGGTTCGCCAGATTTAGTGGGCGATTTTGGGGGCGGTATCATCAAAATTAATACAAAAGCGGTGCCCGAAGAACGCACTCAATCGTTGACGATTGGTACACAAACGCATTCTTTGACGACTTTTAAACCTTTTACGCAATTTAAGACGTACGCGGGTGAGAATTTCAATCTTGTCAGCGCACAACGGAATATTCCAAGTGATGTATTGGTGGGTGGTAAGGATAAATTGGCTTCACTTTCTCAACAGTTTAATAATGATTGGTCGAGTACGACTGAAAATGCGATGCCGAATACGCGCTTGGCATATTCCTTAGGATTGCCGATTCGCTTGCCTGATAATCAGAAATTAGGGGTGCTTTTCGCGCTCAACTATGCCAATACACGTAAAACAGCTACAAATGCTTTGAATACGTTTGACGGTTCGGGACAAGTGGCGGCTTTGCAAGACAACAATTTTCAACAAAATATTAGCAGTGGGGGCTTGTTCAATGTGAGTTATTTGGCGGGCAAAACGCAAGTGAATTTTCGTAACTTATTGAATATCAATACGGATAACAGCACGATTAAACGGACAGGTACGGGTAATATTTCCGATGCGTTGACGGTGCAAAGCACGACAAATATGATTCAATACAACCGTTTGTACAATAGCATCCTTTCTGCAAAACAGATTTTGGACAATGGTTATATTTTGACAGGCGCGTTGAATTTTTCAAGTATTAGAAGGAGAATGCCCGATTATAGAATTGTGAGTTATACGAAAACACCTGATTTTGACAATTATCAATTGCCTTCGGGGGATTTTTTCAAATCCAGTTCGGGTCGTTTTACTTCCGATTTGACGGAAAATATCTTTGGGGGCAACGTCGAAGCATCAAAATCCTTGAATTTGGATAAAACAAAAATTGATTTGAAAGCGGGTTATGCTTATCAATCTCGGAATCGGCAGTTTGCAGCGCGGAACTTTGTATATAATGGTGTGATTGGCGAATTGTCGTACAATCCTGCAACGGATTTAGGCAGTAGTAATATCGGTGCATCGAAATTATATTTGGTGGAAAAGACTTCCAAAGATTTGGATAATTATGATGGCAAATCGACTTTGCATGCAGGTTACTTGATGGCTGACCAGAAATATGGTGAAAAATGGCGGGCAGTGTATGGGTTGCGTTACGAAACAATGGATTTAAACGTGAGTAACCCTGCTACCGTTCAAAATATTGCAGCAATTAATAAGGGGGTTTTATTGCCTTCCGTGAATACGACTTACTACTTGACAGAGCAGATTAACCTTAGAGCTGCTTATTACACTTCGGTCAATCGCCCTGAATTTCGGGAATTAGCGCCGTTTGCCTTCTTTGTTTTTGATAAAAATGCAGAGATTCGGGGCAATAAGGATTTGCAAATTGCTCAATTGAATCATTTTGACGCTCGTGCGGAATATTTTTTACCGGGCAATCAAATTGTTTCTATCGGCGGTTTTTACAAAACGATTCAGAATCCGATTGAAATGAGTATTGATGTGACGCAACCATTTACCACTTTTACGTTCCGCAATGAAAAATCGGCTACTATATATGGTGTCGAATTGGAAATGAGAAAGAATTTGGGTTTCATTCCGAACGAGTTCTTTAGACACATCGCTGTTTTTTCCAATTTGTCTTTGATGAAATCGGTTTTGAATTTCGATGCAGGTACACAAGCGCAATTAAATCGTCCATTGCAAGGGCAATCGCCTTATATCATCAACGCAGGTTTGCAATATGACAATTCCGAAAATGGTTGGTCGGGCAGTCTTGTGATGAATCAGGTGGGTCGTCGGATTGCTTATGTGGGTGTGGATGCGAAGTATGGTGCTACTCGCCAAGATATTTATGAAAATCCGCGTTCAGTGGTTGATTTTCAGATTGGTAAAAGTTTTAAAAAGTTTAATTTGAAATTGACGCTTGGTGATTTGTTACATCAAGATTTGGTTTTTTACCAAGATGCGAATTTGAATGGAAAATACGATGCTGCGACAGACCGCTTGATGTTTAAATACAATCATGGTTTTACGGGCGCGTTGAGTTTTACTTATAATTTTTAAGAGCCGTTGGAATTAGGATTAAATGGGATTTTTTTAGGATTAAATGGGATTGATTTTTTTAGGATTTTTTAGGATTTGTAATGAGATTTTAATATGGCGAATCCTAAAAAATCCTAAGGTCTCGCACCAGTTCGGGAAACTTTCCAAGTTTCCCGAACTTTGATGGGCGAATCCTAAAAAATCCTAAGGTCTCGCACCAGTTCGGGAAACTTTCCAAGTTTCCCGAACTTTGATGGGCGAATCCTAAAAAATCCTAAGGTCTCGCACCAGTTCGGGAAACTTTCCAAGTTTCCCGAACTTTGATGGGCGAATCCTAAAAAATCCTAAGGTCTCGCACCAGTTCGGGAAACTTTCCAAGTTTCCCGAACTTTGATGGGCGAATCCTAAAAAATCCTAAAAAATCAATCCTATTTAATCCAAAAAAAATCCCATTTAATCCTAATTCCAACCGCACTCCAATTACATCCTTTTATTTATCAAAATAAAGAATTTTTAAATGAAAAATTTTCTACACCTTTTTTGCGCGTTTTCTCTAATTGCACCGATCTCGGCGCAAACGAATTGTTTAACTAAACTGAAAACAACTGCTTATGTAGGTGCGTTATCCGCAACTGCTGCGGACGATTGGACAACTGGTTGGACAAATTTTAGTCCCAAAACGACTGCTTACGCAGAACCCAATGATACATCAACATTAAACGGCATGATTGGCACATTGCCTGTGCCGGGAGAAAAAGATATTACAAGCACAGTCACGTTGGATGCAACAAAAACCTATTTGTTAAAAGGTTTCGTGGTCGTTCGTTCAGGTGCAAAATTAGTGATTCCTGCGGGTACAGTGATTCGCGCATTAGCAGATTTGACGACAACGCCTAAAAATTATGCAACTATCGTCGTAGAACGCGGTGCAAAAGTTGAAATTACAGGTACAGCAGTAAATC
>JBDKKX010000283.1:0-7303 GCA_039795795.1 Bacteroidota bacterium
ATTAAATAGGATTTTTTGGGATTAAATGGGATTGATTTTCAAGATTTTTAGGATTTATCCGATTAAAATACTGCAAATCCTAAAAAATCTTAGAAATCAATCCCATTTAATCCCAAAAAAATCCTATTTAATCCGAATTCCAACGTACCACACAACTTGAATTATAGCAGCTTATTACGTTGGCAGTAAGCTGCTTTTTTTATTTATGATTGATTTTGAATAAAAACAGCCGTTTTCTAACTAAAAAAAAAAAGAGAATTAATAGAATTTTGCTAAAACTTTAAGATTAAGGACAAAAAAGGATTTTTTAGGGATGAAAAATTTATTTAATTTGACGGGGAAAGTTGCGCTGGTGACGGGTGCGAGCAGTGGCATGGGCAAAGCGATTGCAGAAGCAATGGGCGCGCATGGGGCGAAAGTCATTGTTTCCAGCAATGATGTGGCAGGTTGTCATCAAACCGCACAAGCATTTGATAATCAAGGTATTACAAGTGTGTCTATCCCTTGCGATATGTCGAAAACCGTTGAAATAGACAGGCTTTTTGAGATGGCGATGGCGTATTTTGGCAAAATAGATATATTGGTGAGTTGTGTTGGGATGGCAGTTCCGAATGGTTTTTTGGCGATTAATGCGCATGCTTTTGAAAAAATGATGGGTTTGAATGTGACAGCTGCTTGTCATTTGACGCAATTGGTGCTGCCGCAAATGGTGGAACGCAAAGATGGGGTTTTGATTTATTTGGCGAGTATTGCGAGTGTTCGGGGCAATAAAAATATTGGTTTGTACGGGATTTCAAAAGCCAGTTTGGTTCAATTAGCGCGCAATTTGGCAGTGGAATTTGGTTCGTCGAATATTCGGGCAAATGCGATTTCGCCCGGTTTGATAGATACGCCTTTTTCCAAAAGTTTGATGGAAAATAAAGGTTTTATGGAAAAGCGGTTAGCCCTTACGCCTTTGCGTCGGGTGGGAACGCCTGAAGAAATTGCAGGGGTTGCGGTGATGTTAGCGTCGAAAGCGGGGGCATTTATTACGGGTCAAAATATTATTGTGGATGGCGGAACGACAATTAGTGATGGTAATTAATGGATTATCAATGGTTTATAAAACAAAATCTAATGGAAAAACAAATTTTAAACAGCACGATAGAGGACATTGAAAGCATTTTTAAACTGTATGCGGACGCTATCGAATATCAAAAAACAGTTTTTCATCGGACATGGGTTCATTTTGAAAGAAGTCTTGTAGAAACGGAAATCAAGGAATGTCGGCAATGGAAAATCGTGGAAAAGGGTGAAATCGCTTGTATTTTCGTATTGACATTCAGTGATGCGTTGATTTGGCGGGAAAAGGATAAAGAACCTGCGATTTATATTCATCGAATTGTGACGAATCCTGCGTTTCGGGGTGGTTTTTACGTGAAAGACATTGTGGATTGGGCGAAAAAGTATTGTCAAATGCATCAAAAAGATTTTATTCGGTTGGATACTTGGGGCGATAATGAGAAATTGATAGATTATTACGCAAAATGTGGTTTTACTTATTTGGAAACGATTGCGCTGAATGGGGCGAATACAGTGAGTTTGCCTGTGCATTATAAAGGCACGTTGGCATTGTTTGAAATGGCTGTTTAAAATGACACCTGACAGGTTTTTAAAACCTGTCAGGTGTTACACACCTAACAGGTTTTAAAAACCTGTCAGGTGTAACACCTAACAGGTTTTTAAAACCTGTTAGGTGTTGAAAATCACTAAATTAATTAAAAATATGCATTTTGACAATAAAATAGAATCCGTATTAAAAAAGTATCATCAGCGCATGGATGCAGAAACGGCATTGATTGAATCCGAATCTTTGCGTTTGGGCAATGGTGCGTTGATGGCGCGACGGGACGAATTTTTACTTTCAGTGGGCGTTGAAACCGCACAATTTTTAAATACGTTGGCAAAAGCGGCGCGTTCCAAAACGATATTGGAAATTGGTACTTCGTATGGTTATTCGACGGTTTGGCTGGCGGAAGCGGCAAGGGCAAATCATGGAAAACTCATTACCTTGGAGTTGAATGCTGAAAAAGCGCATTATGCACAACAACAGATTCACGACGCAGGATTATCGGATTTTGTGGAATTTAGAATCGGTGATGCGATACAAAATATTGAAAATGCCCATGAAACGTATGATTTTATTTTATTAGATATTTGGAAAGAATTGTATGTACCTTGTTTTGATGCCTTTTTTCCAAAACTGAATAAAGGAGCTTGGGTTATCGGGGATAATATGATATTTCCACCCAGTTCGCGTCCAGAAGCGATGGCTTATCAGCAACGGGTTCGTTCAACCCATGCTTTTGACACCGTTTTGATGCCGATAGGAAGTGGTATAGAAGTAAGTTGTTATAAAGCATTGTAGAGACGCGATTTATCGCGTCTTGCCCAAGCCGAATACAGTCTTGCCCAAACCGAATACAGAATGCTTCGTGCTTTCTGGGCAAAATGCGGGCAAGCAAGACGCGATAAATCGCGTCTCTACGAATGCTTTTGTACAAAATTTTGACGACGTTAAAAAGACAAAATTTAAAATTTTAAACAATGAGGTTTCAAAATAAAATTTGCCTTGTAACTGGCGCGGCTTCTGGCATCGGCAAAGCAACAGCCATTGCTTTTGCGAAAGAAGGGGCAAAAGTAATCGTTTCGGATGTCAATGAAAAGGCAGGACAAGAAGTGCTAACGACGATTCAATCCATGGGTTATGAAGCTATTTTTGTTCAATGTGATATTTCAAAACGGGAACAAGTAGAAAATCTCGTGAATGTTGCGGTTGAAACGTATGGTCGTTTAGATTGCACGGTCAATTCGGCAGGCATTGCAGGAACGCTTTCGTTGCCGACGCATGAATATCCCGAAGCGGCTTGGTTACAACAAATCAATATTAATTTGACGGGTACTTGGTATTGCGTCAAATACCAAGTGGCTCAAATGTTGAAACAAGGTGGCGGTACGATTGTGAATATTGCATCGGCGGCGGGTCTGATTGGGCAACCTGAAAATGTGCCTTATGCGGCTTCCAAACACGGGGTTGTGGGCATAACTAAAACGGCTGCAATTGAATACGCAACTAAAAATATTCGTATAAATTGTCTTTGTCCAACAGCGATTGAAACGCCTATGATTATGGAGGGGCGCAGAAAATTAGCGCATAATCCAGCGGCAAAAGAGCAAGCGATTAATTTTCAAAGAATGAAACGAATGGGACAACCTTCGGAAGTAGCAGATGTAGCCTTGTGGCTTTCTTCCGAACAATCGTCTTTTATAACGGGTCATGCGATGCCAGTAGATGGTGGCGCGCTCGCATAAGCAAATTATTTAAACTATTTTATAAGAACAACTCAATCAAAAAATGGCTAAGAATCCACATTATCTTTCGCAACTCGCTCATATTGAGTTGTTTACGAAAGATTTGAAAGCGAGTGTTAAATTTTTTACAGAGATTATCGGTTTGGATGTAACTGGTAAGGAGGAACATTCTGTTTATCTTCGGGCATGGGGCGATTATTTTCACCATACGTTGAAATTAACGCAATCGGAAAAAGTAGGTATGGGGCATTTGGCTTGGCGTGCGGATAGTGAGGAGGCTTTGCACGAATGTGTTGCGCACCTTGAAAAAATCGGTGCAGGTCTGGGCTGGGACGCGGGCGACTTGGGACATGGCAAGGCTTATCGGTTTAAATCGCCTGATGGACATATTCATGAAGTGTTTTGGGACGTAGTTTGGTTGAACGAGAAAGGTAAAAAAGGCAGAGGCAGTATTTATTCTGACCGATATGCGAGCAATCGGCGGGTTGGCGTGAATGTTCGGCGGTTTGACCATGTGACGTATATGGTTTCCAAAGGCAAGTATTCGGCGGAAAAGGCATTTTGGCAAAGTTTCGGGTTGAAAAATCCAGATGAAGTGCGGATTAGTGACGAAATGCCTCCAGTAGGCGGTTTGTGGACGATTGGAAACCTTTCGCATGACATCGCGGTTTTCACAGACCCGAATTTAAGTCCGAATGAAGGGGTTTTGAACCATATTTGTTATAATTTGGATAGTCGGGAAGAAGTTTTGTTGGGCATTGACTGGATTTTGGAAAATGGTTTGAAAAGTGTGATGGGTGCACCAACGCGTCATAAAGCGGATGAAGGTTTTTTTGTATATGTAATGATTCCCGGAACGCCGATTTTATTAGAATTTTACGCTTGTGCGCGCTTGATTTTCGCGCCTGACCATGGACCGGATGTGCATTATTTGAAAGATAATCCAAATGATGCTTGGGGTTCGGTGAATCCGTTTGCGGAGATGGCGAAAGGCAAAAAAGGGGGCATGACGGATGGCGTTATTAAACCACACGATATTTAGAATGAAGGGTTTTAAGCCACGAATTACACGAATTTTCACAAATTAGTGAAAAATTCGTGTAATTCGTGGCTTAAAATCTTTCATCCTTAATTCAAATAAAAAAATTCATCATTCATCATTCATCCTTAAAGTATGTGGCATTATTTCCCGAATCAATATATGCCGTCCTACCAACTCAATCGCGCTTTGAGTCAAGCGCATTACGGGGGCGGCGAATTTGCAGAATGTTTAGAAGCGGCGAGCGAAATCACGCCAGGCGATAACGAAAGTTTTCATCAAGCATGGTCTAAAATCGGCAATACCATTTTCGCAGAAGCAGAAAGTGCGTCCAAAAACGGCAATTTTGCAACGGCAAGACGGGCTTATTTACGAGCTGCGAATTATATTCGTACCTCAGAATTCTTTTTAAAACCAAGCGACCCTCGCAAATTACCCTCTTATGACCATGCAATTGAATGTTTTCAAAAAGGGTTTAATCTTTTAGAAAATAAGCCAAAACGAATTAAAATTCCGTTTGAAGGCTCTTTTATGTCTGGATATTTGTTCAAAACGGCGGGTCGCAAAAAAACACCTTTAATGGTGATGTTCGGAGGGTTAGACAGTTTAGCGGAAGAACTCTTTTTCGGTCCCTGCCAACTGTTGAATGAGCGCGGTTTATCTTTATTGGTGTTGGACGGTCCAGGACAAGGCACGACTTTACGGCATCAACACATCAAAACGCGACATGATTACGAAGTGCCTGCTACGATTGCCTACGATTGGGTCGTTGCAAATTTGGGCAAACTGGTGGATACGTCGCGGATTGGAATTATGGCAGTGAGTATGGGTGGTTATATGGCGGCGCGAGCAGCAGCATTTGAACCACGTTTTAAAGCCTGTTGTGTTTGGGGCGCGGTTTGGAGTTATTACGATATTTGGAAAAATCGCCCAGATAATCATCCATTGGCAGAGATTGTAAAACATATTGTTGGTGCAGAAACCATTGGAGAAGCCCGTGAATTGTTAAAAAAGTTTACATTGGACGGGGTTGCAGACAAAATTTCGATGCCAACATACATTTTACACGGAGAAGATGACCGTCAAAATTTTGTTGAAAACGCTTACAAGCTCAATGCAGCTTTGACTTGCGAGAAAATCATGCAAATTGTGCCGAAGGAAAGTTCGGGTTCTGCGCATTGTCAGATTGATAATTTTACGAAAGCCTATCCAATGTACGATTGGTTGGCGAAGCAGATGTACTCTTGATTTAAATTTGATTACCAAATTATTAACTCAAATTATGTGGCACCTTGGAATTAGGATTAAATCGGATTTTGTTGGATTAAATGGGATTGATTTTTTAGGATTTTCAAGATGAATATCCTAAAAATCTTACAAATCAATCCCATTTAATCCAACAAAATCCGATTTAATCCTAATTTCAATGCACTCAACTTCATCATTACCATAATTTATAGCAACAATGTCTTCCATCAAAAAAGTTTTAATAGTAGGCGGTGGTCTGGGCGGATTGTCTTTGGGAATCGCCTTACGGCGCGCAGGTATGGGCGCGGAAATCGTTGAAATACAAAAAGAATTCAATGTATATGGCGTTGGTATCATCCAACAAGCCAATGCTTTACGGGCATTAGACGCGCTCGGCGTAGCGGACGAAGCCATGAGACGCGGTTCTCCGTACGGCAAAGTCAAAATGTGTGCACCAACGGGTTTTCAATTTGGCGAAATCGGTATGCCACCCATGGGACATTTCCCAATGCACAATGGCATTTCTCGCAAAATTTTACACGATGTATTATATGAAGCGGCAGTTGCGCATGGGGTTCATTTTCGGATGGGCTTGACGGTTTCAGCGATTGAAAACGAGGGAACTCGCGTCGGCGTGCAATTTACAGATGGCACTCATGGGGAATATCAATTAGTTGTCGGTGCGGACGGGGTGAATTCCAAAGTGCGCAGCCTTGTTTTTGGCGAGTATAAACCTCAATATATTAATTCATCGGTTTGGCGATATGCGTTCAAACGCCCTGCGGAATTGGAAACGGGCTATATGTTTTTCGGCAAAAAAACAAAATTGGGCTTGATTCCGATGACAGCGGATACGATGTATATGTTTGTGGTCTCGTCGGAGGGCGAAGATAATCCATTTATTCCAGAAGCGGAATTGATTCCGCGTTTGCAAGCGTATTTGAGAGGCTTTCCTGCGAAATTGGTGGCGGATAGAATTCCTGAAATTACAGATCCGAAAGGCGTGATTTATCGTCCGTTGGAAACGTTGATGATGGCTGCGCCTTGGTATAAAAATCGGGTGGTGATGATTGGCGATGCGGCTCATGCGACGATTCCACAATTGGGTTCTGGGGCGGCGTTGGCGATAGAAGATGCGGTGGTTTTGGCGGAATTGTTGAAAACGGAGGATAGTGTTGCGACGATTTTAGAAAATTATATGAAACGGCGTTATGACCGTTGCAAAATGGTCGTGGATGTGTCGAATACGCTGGCTGAATGGGAACAAATGGAATGGAATGGCATTCCGTTGCCCGCAGGAGCGAATATGGGCGCGCTGATGGGTAAAACTTTAGCCGCGTTAGCAGCACCAATTTAACGGAATTGGAACACGGATGACGCGGATTTGAACGGATTTACACAGATTTTTTATTATGATAGTTCGGGAAACTTTTCAAGTTTCCCGAACTTGTACGAAAAAGAATAAAAGAAAATCTGTGTAAATCCGCAAAAATCTGTGTCATCCGTGTTCCAATTCGTATCCCTTTTATAATCAATCGTT
Source organism: Bacteroidota bacterium (assembly GCA_039795795.1). GTDB lineage: Bacteria > Bacteroidota > Bacteroidia > Chitinophagales > Saprospiraceae > JAAFJT01. The sequence goes on from JBDKKX010000283.1 coordinate 7,179, forward strand.
TAAAAGATGAAATTAGTTACATTCAAAAACCCAAAAGGACAATCTCGTACGGGTTGGCTTCAAGCGGATGGCGTAGTCGATATGAAATTGGCAAATTCAAAATTGCCAACCACAATGCTTGCATT
>JBDKKX010000284.1:0-7300 GCA_039795795.1 Bacteroidota bacterium
CGCAGATTTTACAGATTTACACGGATTTTTTTGGGGAATTTAAGTTGGATTTTAAGCCTAAAATACAAAAAAATCCGTGTAAATCCGTAAAATCCGCGTCCTCCGCGTTCCCATTTGTATCGTAATTTTTTTTGTCCCGTACTAAGGGATTTATCCCAAAAATCCAAAAAAATCAATCCCATTTAATCCCAATAAAATCCCATTTAATCCAAATTCCAAAGTATCTTATTTACCATTTATTACTTAATTATGACATCTATATCGCTCGGAAAACTAATGGATTTAATCAATCGGGAATTAGCTCACCACCATCACGACCCGATTGGATTAGACGAAGATTTTAGAAAAAACGTCGTTTTCAAAGGCGAACCCAATGAGTATTTGAATAAAGATTTACCCATGATTCCTTCTTTGGAAGAGGGCGGCTGGGTCGAATTCAAACGGATTTTGCATAAATTGGGGATTTATCGCGCCACTCGGAAGAAAAATTTGCCTTTTTCGACGCTCATTGAAGGCGATTATTTATTGTACGACTATACAGAAAAAATTAATCTGGCTGCCATTGTCTCTTGTGAAAGTTTGGCGGATTTGGAGGAGAAAATGGCTTCTTGGGGCGGCACTTTGAATCGTTTTTCGACTTGCCAAATTCCTATCGTGCAGGGGAAAATTCGCCGATTTCAATTGGAATGTACGCATCGCATTACGGGTGAACATCATGTGTTGCACAAAGAGGGCGTGCATGATGAACATTATACGGCGTTTGATGAATATGCCAAAGTGGAAGTGCAGTGGTTAGAGGAATGATTTTTAGCTTTGCGCCTAAATTGCGTAAAAAAATAAATATAAGGTCGTCGGAGTTTTAAACCCCGACGACCTTGCAATTAAAATTTAGTAACCCGAATCACATTGGTTTCCCCCGTATTCAAACGCGTTTTAACCAAGTATAATCCTTTGCTAAATGGACTCATATCAATCGAATAACGGGTATCCGTTTTTTGGAACGTTTGAAGATGTATCAATGCGCCTGTCTCATTATAAAGTTCTATCGTTCCGTCGGATAAGTTGTCCAAAGATTCTACAAAAAGGACATTGCCCGCAGGATTCGGATAGGCTAATAATTTGCCATCGCCATTCGACATCATAATGCCTGTCGCAGGAGAATAATTCATCGTTCCGCTAAAACCGATGCGGCGAATCCGATAAAACGAATGCCCCATTTTTGGCGCGACATCGTTCCAACGATACGAATTAATCAAGGCTGCGGATTGAGAAGGCATATCATGCAATTGTTCAAACGTATTGCCGCCGTCTGCGGAACGCTCAATGGAATAAACTGCTTGTTCTTTTTCATTGCGCGTGACCCAAGTAAGCGCGATTTCATGGTGATTCACCGCCGCCACTTTCAAGGAACCAACGTCTGTACCACTGCCTGCACAACTGGACGCATCTATCGGATAAGTCCGAACCGATAAACAAGCATTTTTATTAATCGTCAATTGTACATTTTGTCTGCCACTGGATGTAAAAGTTACATTTTGAACCCGATTCGTGGAAGAAGATGGCGTTGCATACGGTCCAAAATTCCAAAAATAAATGCCGCTACTGCCCGAACCATTGTCTGGTGCTTCAAATGTAACCGTTCTGCCAACGCAAATTGGGTCTGGAATCACTGCTTCTCCTATGATTTTAGGATATTTGATGACTTGGTTCGATTCTTTGAACGAACAACCATTCCGCCGAACGCATCGGATGAAATAGGTCGTATCTGTCAAATTCAAGGCTTGAATCGCCGCACCCGATAAATCGGTTCCGTTTTGACCGCGTACCATTTCCCAACTGCTCGGGCTAAAGGGTACATCATAACGAGAATACATCCATACGTATTCCAACGCACCCGTACCGCCTGTCGCAGGTGCAACATTGGTGATTGGGTCAATGGTGCTGCCCGGACAATATCCTGCATTCGCTGTACCAATCCGACCTGGATCCGTTACATTGTCACAAGGTGGGTTTTTCAAAGTGATACTGCATTTGGTCGTACATGAATAACCATCCGTCACTGTTACCCAGTAAGTCAACGCGCCTAAACCAGTTGCTGTCGCAGTCGTTTGACCATTTTCCCAATGGTACGTCAATGTGCCATTAAAACCTGTTACCGTGACTTTTGCTTTACCGTCTGTGCCGCCGCCATCGGAAATCGGTTGTATTTCAGCAATTGTACACGCCAAATTAGGCGATGTATTCGCTCCAACTACAACACTCGTGATTGCCCGACAATCATTGGCATCCAAAACCGTTACCGTGTAAGTGCCGCCTAAAACGCCATCCAAATTCGCTAATCCTGTATTATTGCTCCAAAAATACCGATAAGGTGCCGTTCCGCCCGTTACCGTTGAACTGGCTTTGCCAATCGCCGCACAAGTCGCTTTTTGTACTTCGACGGCTGTAACCACCAATAAAGTCGGTTCTGTAATCGTACACGCTTGAGTCTTCGTACAACCAATTGCATCCGTTACTGTCACCGTATAATTGCCTGATTTTAAACCAGTTACACTTGCACTTGTCGCGTTATTGCTCCATGCATACGTGAATGGAGCCGTTCCACCCACAACCGAAGCTGTCGCAGCACCATCATTGCCCCCAAAACATTTTACGGCGGTCGTCGTGACCGAAACGCTTGTAATCGGTGGTGTATTGGTAATCGTCACCGTGTTGGTTGCCGTACATTGGTGCGCATCCGTTACTTTCAACGTGAAAGTGCCGCCAATCAAACCTGTCAAATTTGCAGTCGTTGCGCCGTTACTCCATGCGTAAGTGTAAGGTGCAGTGCCGCCCGTTACCGTAGTCGTTGCGCTGCCGTTCGCTAAACCACAAGTGGCATTGATTTTCGCAATCGCTACCGTCAAAAGCGGCGGTTGCGCAACTGTAACACTTGATTCTGTCGTACAAGCATTATTATCCGTTACCGTTAATTTATAAACGCCTGCGGTTAATTGAGTTATCGCATTCGTCGTCGCGCCGTTACTCCATGCGTAAGTGTATGGAGCAATTCCCTTCGTGACTGTCGCCGTCGCGCTCCCATCGTTTCCACCAAAACAAGCAACGTCTGTATGCGCCATGGCAATACTCGGTGCCGTAGATGGGTCAACAGTCGCGAAAGTATTCGTGAAACAACCATGTGCATCTGTCACCGTTAGGTGATAAGTGCCTGCCGCTAAAGGACCAATATTGGCAGTAGTCGCGCCATTGCTCCAAGTATAACTATAAGGTTTCGTTCCACCATCCACCGTTGAACGAATCGCCCCATTGTCTAAACCACAAGTCGTCGGTTTTGGGATGACCACTAAGTTCAAAGCCGCAGGTTCCACAATCGTTGTCGAAGCTGTTGCTGTACAATTATTTGCATCCGTCACCGTCAACGCATAAGTCCCTGCTTGAAGTCCTGTTACATTTTGAGTAATCGCCGCATTGCTCCAAAGGTAGGTATAAGGTGCAATCCCGCCCGTAATCGTTGCCGTCACCGCGCCATCGCCACTTCTGAAACAATTTAAATCTTTGCCCGCAAGCGTCAATTGTATGGCAGAACCGATTCTATTAACCGTACCAGTTACCGTCGTGATACAACCATTATCATCCGTCACCGTTACCGTGTAATCGCCCGCGTCCAAACCTGTAATCGTTTCCGTCGCTGCACCATTGCTCCAAGCGTAAATATAAGGTTTCGTACCGCCTTTTGCCGTTACCGTTACAGCACCATTGTTTAAACCACAAGTGGCATCTGTCGCTTGCGCCGTCGCTTTTAAAGCATATTTCGGTTCGTAAATCGTGACTTCACCGCTTTTTACACAACCCCTTGCATCCGTCACCGTCACCGTATAAGTACCTGCAATCAAATTTTCAATCTTTGCAGTCGTTTCGCCATTGCTCCAAGCGTAAGTCAAGGGTTCCACACCCCCTGTTACGTTGATTTCCGCTTTTCCATCATTGCCATCGTGACAAGACACGCCCCAAGCATCCAAAGCAAGTTCCAATGCCGTCGTCGCACCTATCGTTACACGGCTATCGGCATAACAACCATTATCATCCGTCACCGTCACCGCATAATCATCTCCTGTCAACTGATTCAAATTTTGAGTCGTCGCGCCATTGCTCCAACCAAAAATATAAGGCTCTGTACCCCCCGTTACCGTTGTTTGAACGGAACCATTGCTTTCACCGCAAGTCGTTGCCTGAGCTTTTAATACAATATAAAGCGCGGCAGGCTCGTGAATTTCAATACTTTCCGTCGCAATACAACCGCTTTGGTCATGCAAAGTCACCGTGTAAGTGCCTGCGGACAAATTCGTTAATTGTTGCGTCGTCGCCCCATTGCTCCAAGTATAATCATAAGGCGGCGTACCACCCGTTCCCATAGCCGTCGCTTCGCCATCGCCCGAATGATAACAACGCGTATCTCTACCCGTCACATCCGCAAGGAAATAAATCGTTTGATTTACCACAATCGTCCGCGCTGTCGAACAACCCGTTGCATCCGTCACCGTCACGCGATACGACGCAGGATGCAACATATCAATCGTTTGCGTCGTTTTGCCGTTGCTCCAAAGATAACTATAAGGTGCCGTTCCCCCTGTGACTTTTGCAGTTGCCGTCCCATTCATAATGCCACAAGCCGCATCCGTCTTATCAATTTTCAACACCAAACTACCCGAAGCATTTACCGAAGCCGTCGCAGTACCCGAACAACCGTTTACATCCGTGACCGTTACCCGATATTCGCCCGCGCCAATGCCCGTAATTTGTGGAGTCGTTGCGCCATTACTCCAATTGTATTTGAAAGGAGCTGTCCCTCCGTCCGCATTAGCCGTTGCAGTACCATTGGTACTTCCACAAGTCGCATCCGTCACCGCCGCCGTCACATTGAAACTTGTGCTGGAAACGATATCTACACTTGCATCTTTGTTACAAAGATTGCCATCCGTTACCGTTACCGTGTAATTGCCCACACTTAAACCCGTAATCGTAGCTGTCGTCGCCCCATTACTCCAAGCATAAGTCAACGGCGCAACGCCGCCAGACGCATTTACCGTCGCAGAACCGTCATTACTACCACAAGAGGCTTGTGTTGTAGTAGTGGACACGTTGATAATCGTTGGATTCTGAATCGTCACCGCCGTCTCTGCGGAACAACCATTTGCATCCGTCACCGTCACCGCGTAATTGCCCGCAGGCACACTTGCCAACGTTTGAGTCGTTGCGCCCGTACTCCAAAGATACGTCAAAGGGGCAGTCCCACCGGTATGCCGCGCTTCTACCGCAGCATCGCAATCTCCGTAACAACGCAAACCCGTTACATTCAAAGTAACCGATAACGCATTCGGTACATTGACCCATTTGGTCGCCGTACAACCCTTTGCATCGGTCGCCGTCAACGTCAAATCCCCTAAATTCGGTTGAATCGTCGCGCCCGTCGCGCCATTACTCCAACTATAAGTATAAGGAGTCGCGCCACCCGCTACAACCCCCGTCACCTTGCCCACCGCACAAATGTTGGCAAAAGTAACCGTTGCAGTTAAAAGCGTAGGGTCCGTCAAAGTAGCGATACCAGTAACCGTTTGGCTACTCGCGTCCGTTACAGTCACCCCATATTGACCCGCAGCCAACCCAGTCACCGTCGAGCCCGTCGTACCATTCACCCACTGATAAGCATAAGGTGCCGTACCGCCCGAAACCGAAACCGTCGCTTCCCCATTCGTGTAACCCGGACAAGACGGATTTGTATTCGAAAAAGAAACATTCAGTTGCGCCGAAATCGCCGTAGAAAAACACATTGCAGCAAACCACAAAAAACGCGTTCGCCAACGTTGTTGAAGCATCCCTGAAGGATTTAGTAGGGTCAGAGAAATGTTCATAGTTACCAAAATTTATGAGAAAATAAAGGTTTAGGTCTTAGAAAGCCCGCTTTCAAAACCATTTTGCCGTTATAAAGCGGCAATTGTTCCAAATATGTAAAAAAAACGTATTGAATACGAATTAGCTTCGCAGCCGCTTCGGGCGGGTGCAAATTAAGTTTGAGGGACAGCCTATTTGGAATAGTCTGTCGCTTTGAGTTTGTTAATTGACTGTTTTGCACGTTGACACCTGTTGAGATTATAATTAAAAAAATAAAAATCGAATGCTTTAAAACGGTGCAAGGCAATCACAATTGAATCTAAATTTTTCTTATCAGTTTGACGACAAAATTACATACATTTGGGGAATCATGTATTAATTTTTCGTATCTTTTAGTGATAATTGTGAAAAATAACCTATATTAGGTATTGATTTCTCGAACTTATGCGTGACCGAACCCAAGATTTTACTATCTTTGGAATGTGAAATGAATAAAGTATCCTTTTTAAAAAACCCGAAAAGAGAGAAAACAAAATTTTTTTGCAAAAAAATTTTTGTTTTCTCTCTGAGAAGACCCGCTCGCGGGTCTTCTCAGAGAGAAAAAGAAATTTTTTTTGCAAAAAAATTTCTTTTTCTCTCTTTTCGGGATTTTTCAATTATGATACTTTATTTATTTCGCGTTCCTTTGTTTCTTTTGTTTTTAAATTTATCATCATCCATAACTATCATGGCTTTTTTTGAACGTACTTATAAACCTTTTTTGCAAACCACTGTGGTTTTAAGCGCATCTTTGGCGGGCTTGTTTTTATTGAAAGCGTATTCATGGCTGACTCACGGGGTTGACCCGATGCTATATTGGATTATCGTGGGTACCTTTTTGCTGTTTTACGCCTTATTCAATAGCATTTTGAGCCTTAATGCCGACGATATTACTGCCTATTGGTCTCAATCGACGGGTGGATACGCTGTTTTATTAATGGTTTCCAGTTGTGGTGCTTGGCTGCTTTCGGGAAAAAGCATTGGTGAAGCCGACTCTTTTCGATGGATATTCATGGTTTTGACCTTTGGATACTTACTTTTTTTGTGCATTACGCGCTTTGTGCGCAAAATCGTACGCACCGCACAGCGCGAAGACCAAAAATGGGTAAACAGAACGAAGTGAATGATGCAAAGAACTTTTTTACATTAAAATTGTTAATGAATGTCTTAACTTCTTTATAAATATAGATTCTTAAAAAAAATTATAAGGTTGTCGGGGTTTAAACCTAAAAAAAATTATAAGGTCGTCGGGGTTTAAACCCTATCCATTACCCACAGAATAAAATTTAGGATTAAACGCATAAAATCCGAATAAAATAAGGCGATTGTAGAGACGCGATTCATCGCGTCTTGCCCATTGAAATCCGATTTT
>JBDKKX010000285.1:0-7265 GCA_039795795.1 Bacteroidota bacterium
TATATGCTGTTTGAATATCGTTAACATAAAAAATGTTAAAAAAGTATTTTTTCACTTTGTGACAATCAATATTTTAAATATTTTTGCAAATCGTATTTAAAATATTTAAAGATGATTAAAATTACAAACTTTTTGCTTTGCATTTTTCTATTGATTTCTCACCTCTGCGCACAAACAAACTATCGAGAAGGTTACGTTTTAAACAATGTAGGAGAGAAGATTAAAGGGTTTATTGACGACCGTTTATGGATAGTCAATCCCCGTCAAATAACTTTCAAAAAAACATTGACTCAATCTAAAAACACCTTTTATGGCGTGCACGATATCCAAGAATTTGGGTTCAAAACGGCTGAAAATAAAGAGGTGGTTTTCGTGTCCAGACCTTGTCAAATAGATATTTCTCCTTATAAGATAGGGGAGTTAGACCACAGTGTGGAATCTATTTGGATGCAGGATACGGTGTTTTTGAGCATGTGCATGCGCGGACAACGCCTTAGTTTACTCTCCTTGAACGACGAAAAAAGAAAATTGCATTTTTTTGTCGAGCGCGAAGAAGGTCAAGTGGAAGAATTGGTCAATAAAATGTATTACGCCGATGCTTCCAAAAAGCAAGTCATTCTGCACGAACGTTTTCGCAGACAATTAGCGAAAGAAATGTATGATTGTAATGACATACTTAAAAATGATTTAGGTGAAATTACTTATAAAGTGGAATCTTTATTATACGTTTTTAAAAAGTATAATAAATTCTGTAATTCACGGATTGCCAAAAATGCTTATGCAAGTGCTGCGGATGCAAATATTGTATATGACGAAAATAGCAATCATGTTGAATTGAATCTTTTGACGGGTTTGAGCATGGCGCGTCCTGTTTTTTACCTAAATGATACGAAAACAAGTGATGATTTTTCATATTCATATATGCCGACGTTTGGTGTATCGCTCAATTTACTGATTCCCAAGACCGAGCAACAGCTATTTTTCTACAATGAACTGATGTATCGGGGCTATCATTCAAGTTGCTCCGCCACGAACGATGTCGGTACGGAAAAAATATATAATTTTGATTATATTCGTTGGAATGCGTTGATGCGTTATCGCTATCCGAAAAACGGTATTTTCAAATTATTTACCAATGCCGGCTTCGGTTTGGGGGTGCTTGCGGCGCATCAAACGAGTATCAAAGATATGCACACGGGCGTTACGCAATCGCCTTGGCATCCGTCTTATCGCCCGACAGAGGAAAGTTTTTTGTTTGGCGCGGGCGTGAATTACAAAAAATGGAGTGTTGAACTTCGTTATGACATGGCTTTCGGACCTGTCGATAATAATCGAATTAAAGCAGGTTTTTTAATTGTGGGTTACCAATTGTACTGAAATATTTCGACAAAAAAGCATGATTTATTTTAAAATTCTAAGACATAAATCATTGATTACTAATTTTTTAAGAAATTGATAATCCAATATTTTTGAATTAGAAAAAGCAGGCGGTAGTAAAAAAGGGTTGTCTTTTTTGCTACCGTTTTTTATTGAGGGTCGCGTTTGTACGAAGTTAATTCATCAATTCTGAATACAAAATGACTTTAAATTTGCGCAAAATCGCAATAATTGTCAACAAACTGTTTTTATCTGTCGCATCATATAGCGGCGAAATGCAATATTCTTTGCCCGCCATCACTACAAAAGTCCATTGTTTTCCAACAATTTCTACCCCATACATGGGTTTTCCATTTTTATTTTTCACTTGTGCAATCAAAAACGCTTCTAAAAGTTGCGCCATAGAGTCTCCCGACGGATTTTTATTGGGTTTATACTCTTGAAAATGAAAATAAGGTGTTTTGAAAACATCTAAAATGCCTTTCGCCAACATGAAATCGGCGCGTACCAGTAGTGGAATCCCTTCGACCGTCGCAGAAATCGTTTTGTCAAAATAGCCAATCACATTATCATCATCCGTCATTTGTCCCAGCATTAAAACGGGACCAATCAACTTTATTTTCAAATCTTCTTCGCTCCAACCTTCGATACTTTTGAGCGCGGCTTCATACACAAAGTCAAAGAGATATTGTTCACCAACGTTCAAAACGGGTGGCTGCACTGTTAACCAATCTTGCATCAAAGGCGTTTTATATTGTTTGATGCGGACGAGGTTAAATGTGGCTATCAAATCTCCCTCTTTCCAACTTTTGCCCACAGCATCTGATTTTCCATTTTGTTTTTTAGCCATTTTTCGATATTTTATTTTTTAGAGCTTGAAAACAATAAAAGCCACAACATTCAACAAACGATTTTTGCTAAATGTTGTGGCTTTTATTCTTTTTTTAAACGCTTAAACTATTGTACAAATTTCAAACTGCGCTCCACAAATGCAGATAATTCCGCACCTGTCAACATGCCTTGATTCAACAACGCCAAATCATATAAGTGGCGCGCCAATCCTGAATCATTGGTTTTCAACATTTTATCTGCAATAATCGGGTGATTTGTATTCACAATCACTTGGAAATCGTTCCCAAAATCGCCCCAACTATTTTGTCCTGACATTTTTTGCATTTCTTTCATCCGCCGCATCCACTCATTTTTGACGATTTGAACCGGTGCAGATTCTGGTGAAAGCGGTTTCAACTCTATTTTCGCAGCCGCTTCGTTTTTCAACAAGGTTGTAAACACGTCTTTTACCAAATTTTGTTCTGCATCATTCAAAACCGACTCTTTTTTATCTTCTTTCGCCACCACATTGTCCATCGTATCCGAATCCACCCGCGCAAAACGTATTTTTTGTTGATTTTTCATTTCCAAATGCTGGAAAAAATGATTGTCAATATAACTATCATACGTCAACACATCGTAACCATAGGTTTTCGCCTCCTTCACATAACTATCTTGCGCTTTGTAATCCGAAGCATAGATAAATACGACTTCTCCACTTTTATTGGTTTGCAAAGGCTTCACCTTTTCTTGATATTCTTCAACTGTAAAACGTTGTTTATCAATGTTTTCCAACAAAACAAACGGCAGGGCGCGCTCATGGAATTTCTCATCGGACAACATACCATACTTGATGAAAACCGCAATATCTTTCCACTTGCTTTCAAAGTCAACCCGGTTATTTTTAAACAATTCGTTTAATTTATCCGCCACTTTGCGTGTGATATAGGTCGTAATTTTCTTCACTTCCTTGTCCGATTGCAAATAACTCCGCGAAACGTTCAACGGAATATCGGGCGAATCAATCACACCATGCAATAAAGTCAAATATTCAGGCAAAATATCGCGCACATTATCCGTCACATAGACTTGATTTGAATATAATTGAACTTTATTGCGTTCCAAATCCAACCGTCCATTGTGTTGCGGAAAGTACAAAACGCCTGTCAAATTAAAAGGATAATCAATATTTAAATGCACCCAAAACAATGGGTCTGGGCTTGCAGGATGGATTTCTTTATAGAAATTTTTATAATCTTCGTCATTCAAATCCGCAGGTGCTTTTTTCCAAAGCGGCGCGACATTATTTATTAAGGTATTGAATTCGCCCGCGTTTTCATTATCCGTTTCCCCTTCTTCTGGCGCAGGTTTTTCCAATTTATCTTCTTCACTTCGAGCGTCGAAATGAATTGGAACAGGTAAAAATTTACAATATTTATTTAATAAATCCGATATTTTAGATTTCTCCAAATATTCTTCTGCATCTGGCGCAACGTGTAAAATAATATCCGTTCCGCGTTCTGCTCTTTCTGTGGGTTCGATAGTGTAATGCGGCGTACCGTCGCATGTCCAACGCCAAGCATCTGCATTTTTTTTATACGACCGCGTCACCACTTCTACTTTCGCTGCCACCATGAACGCCGAGTAAAAACCCAATCCAAAGTGACCAATCATGGTCGTTTCACCTTTATATTTCTCCAAAAACTCCGTCGCGCCCGAAAAAGCGACATCATTTAAATACTTTTCAAGTTCTGCTTGCGTCATCCCGATGCCTTTATCCGAAATCGTGATGGTTTTTGCCGCGTTATCCACCTTGACTTGAATCGACAAATCGCCTAATTCTTCATGTAAATCCCCGCGTCTTCCAAGCGTTTGGATTTTAGAAGTCGCATCAATCGCGTTTGAGACCAATTCGCGCAAGAAAATTTCTTGGTCCGAATAGAGAAATTTTTTAATAATCGGAAAAATATTTTCCGTTTTAACTGAAATATTACCTTGAATCATTATAAATAAAGTTTTTTAGACACATTATGATATGAGTTCGGGGAGTTCAAATCTCATACCAGCGCGAAATCATCTGTCAAATTGGCAGTTTTTGCAAAAAATGACAGTTAACGGATACAAATTTTGCTTTTTTATTCAAACTTTTTAAAGGAATGATTGTTTTGAAGGTTTTTCAACAATCTAAAAAAGATGAAATCCATCAAAACCATTATTTTCGATTTAGGCGGAGTCTTAATTGACTGGAATCCAGAATATGTTTTCAAAACCGTGATACCAGACGCTGAAAAGCGGCGTTTTTTCTTTGAAAAGGTTTGCACGCACGAATGGAATATCGAACAAGATGCAGGTCGCCTCATCCACGAAGCCACCGAAACAAAAATTCAAGAATTCCCTGAATGGGAAAATGAAATTCGGGCATTTTACGGTCGTTGGCAAGAAATGTTGGGCGGTCCTATCCATGAAACGGTTCAAATTTTAAAACAATTGCTTGCAACGAAACGGTATCAAGTGCTGGCACTTACGAATTGGTCGGCTGAAACCTTTCCAGTGGCACTTGAATTATATGATTTTTTGCATTGGTTTGAAGGCATCGTGGTTAGTGGGACGGAAAAAACACGAAAACCCTTTGCAGATATTTACCAGACTGTGCTGACCCGTTATCAAGTAAACCCAGCAAATGCCGTTTTTATTGACGACAGTTTGGCAAATGTTCGAGGCGGCGAAGCCCTTGGAATTCGTGGGATTCAGTTCCATTCTGCGGCGCAATTGAAAAAAGATTTACATGCGTTAGGGGTTTTTTGGGTTTAAAGAGTGGAATTCAAGCAAAAAATCAAAAAAAAATGCGATTCAGACACCAATAATTTTAGAATACTTATAACTTTGCCTTCCATATTTGATAATTCAAAAATAAATTGTATTAAAACAAATTATTTTAACCTAATTATTAAGTATTCCTTGTCACAAAAACAACATTTAATGTGTTTTTATTCTTTTAACAATTTTAACCTTTGCTAAAATGTTCACATTAAACATTAATAATCCAGGCAAAATGACACAATTCTCAGAAAACCTACGCCTCATGCGGAAAACATGGCGTTTTAGCCAAGATGAAATCGGGCAAAAATTGGGTTTGAATCGCGGTACCGTTTATACGTATGAATCTGGACAAGTGCAACCGTCGGTTGACCTTGTTTTTAGATTGGCGCGGATGGCGGGCGTGACGGTGGAACGGCTTTACCTTGCGAAATTGACCAAAGAAGAACTGCCTAATTATCCAAATACGGATGCTGAAGGTGGTTTTTTGTTTCAATCCGCAGGCGGCACGACTCCTGAAACGCCTTTAATCAGCTTCCGAATTGACGTAGATGGACTTTTGCGCCGTTTGCAAGTCCTTGAAGAACGCTTAGATGCGCTTGAAGACAAAGTTTAATATGTCTTAAAACCGTCCGTCGGATTCACTTAAATAGGTCATATAAAGTGTTTGCTTAATGCTTTATGTGACCTATTTAAATGAATCCGACCGATGTGTTTTAAAAATGTAACAACATTTCAAGGTTAAAAAGCGTTCTTTTAGCAGCTTTGAAAAGAATGTTTTTAATTAACTTGATGCTGTTATATGCCATACTATCATAGATTAAAATTATTGTTGGGAGGCGCGTTAATCTTGTTAACGACCCACAGTTTCACCATAGAAAGCACTGGAAAATTAACGGTTGTCGTTAATAATATTGATAAGCCTTCGGGCGAAGTGCGCGTTGCCATATATAATTCTGAAAATACATTTTTGGACGCAAAAAAATTTGTCGCAGTTAAGTCGATGGCAGTGGGTTCGCACACGAGCGTCACTTTAGAGTTTCCGCATTTGCCTTATGGCAATTACGCGGTCACGACCTATCATGACATCAATTCCAATCGCAAATTAGACCAAAATACGTTTGGCATTCCCGAAGAACCTTATGATATGACGAATTTGAAGGTCAAATGGCGCAAACCGACCTTTGATGAAGTGAAATTTCCATTGCAAGTCCCGCAAAAAACGGTTCAATTGCATCTTAAACGATGGGTGGACAGATAAAGCGTTTCTGTTTTGTGAAATTAGGATATGATTGGAACGCGGATGACGCGAATTTTACGGATTTACACGGATTTTTTTAGATTTTGCTTGGATTTAGAGCATATATTAAAGAAAAAATCTGTGTAAATTCGTAAAATTTGCGTCATCCGTGTTCCAATTGTACCCTGAGTACGTGACAAAAAAGGAATTTAGCCACGAATTACACGAATTTGCACGAATTTAAAGTGTTTTCTGCTTAAAATTCGTGCAAATTCGTGTAATTCGTGGCTAAATTCCTTAATTTGGACGCAACCCCCGAAAACATTCCACCGTCTTGTAAGCAAACGTTTAGATTAACCAACCTACGCAATGAATGATCAAGATTTAGCTGCACTTATCCAAAGTTGCCGCACAGGAGACCGTTCCGCACAATACAAATTGTATAAATTGTTTTACAATTATTGTATGAGTATAGCGATTCGCTACGGCGAGTCGTCTTTCGAGGCGGAAGAAATCGTGAACGATGCCTTTATGAAGGTGTTCACGCGGTTGCACCTGTACGGGGGCGAGCTGTCCTTCAAAGCCTGGTTGCGCAAAATAACGGTCAATACTTCGATAGATTACTTTCGCTCTCGTCAAAGACAAGCGCATCTTGTGGCATTAACGTCCGCGCCTGACCCTGGTGGTGAGATTGATGTTATCGAACAAATGACAAAAGAACAAATACTACAATCCGTTAATAAATTGCCCCCTGCGTATCGGACGGTTTTCAATCTCTTTGTGGTAGATTGCTTTACACATGAAGAAATTGCTGATGCGTTGAATATTTCGGTCGGAACATCGAAATCGAATTTAGCGCGGGCGCGGCAGAAATTAAAAGAAATGTTTTATACGAGCAATCAAAAAATGCAGAAGGGATGAACGATAAAGATTTCGACCAAATTTTTTCGGATAAGTTGAATGAAGAAAGTGTGTTTTCGGGTGCGGACGAAAATTGGCA
>JBDKKX010000286.1:0-7260 GCA_039795795.1 Bacteroidota bacterium
AATTGCGGGCCACCTGCTTCGGCATCCAAATACATAGAACGAAATTTTATAATTTTGAAAGGCTTGTTATTCAAACCAATACGCTCTTGAAAGAAAAATATAGGTCCCTTGGACGACAGGCGAACCCGCAAAGCAATGTACGCATACACGGGCGCAAGCAGCAATAAACTCAACGCACTCGCTACCACATCAATCCCTCGTTTAATCACTTTTTGCCAACGCGGAATCCAATCTTGTTTGATTTCGATTAAAACCGCCCCGTAAAGATGATTCATTTTGACCGTTCCGAGCATGATGTCATACATATCTGGAATAATTTTTATAAGAATTTGTTCGCCAAAATCAAATAATATATCTAAAATTTGGCGTAAACGATTGTGTTCCGAAGTTTCTACGGCAATAATGACTTCTTCAATCTTTTGTTCTGAAATAATGCGCGCTAATTGTTCGATATTGCCGAGACGGGGCAAATATTTTTCTAAAACATTATGCGCATTTCCATTTGCGTCGATGAAACCGATAAAATGATTGCCTAAACCTTTTTCGCGCCGAGAAATATCTTCATATAAATCCAATGCGTTTTGATAACCGCCAATCAAAATCGTGCGATACGTCATCAAACCCGCTTTCAAACGACGACTTGCGCGGGTCAAAAGAATCATTCTTGCGGTTAGGGTTATAAAAAAATGTAAGCAAAATAGTGTCAAAAAAGAAGTATAATAAGTATGATAGTCTGTAACAAAATCATCTAAAATCAGCGTGAAAAAGAGAAAAATTACGCCCATAAAAGTCAAAAAGAAGGTTCGCGCCATCGTTTCCAAGCGAGAAAGTCGATAAATATCGCGGTATTTATCAAAAATTGCGTAGAATAAAACCCAACCTATTGGAATAATTAAGATACCAGAATAGAATTTTGAGTCGCGTAAAATGCTCCAATCTCGGAATAGCCCTTCTACATGTACTTTTCGGTATAAAAAAAACAGCCCCCAAGCAAGCATTGCCGTTAAAAAATCAGCAATTGTGTAGGCTATCATGTCCCATTGTCGGCGGCGTGTCATGTCCATGATTAACGTTGTAAAAGTTTAATATTATCCAACCAAACTGTACCTGTCGTCAACGAATCAGGTAATAAAGCACCCACAGTGACTTGAAATTCAATCCCTTTTGATGCTTTTATTTCGTTCGTAATATTGATATATGTTTTATTCCAATCATGTTTAGGATACAACACCACAGGAAAATTATCTTCCCCCACCGTTCCATTCGCTGCATTAAAAGCGGTGAAACCAATTGATAATGCCACATCCGTTTTGTAATTCAATTCGATATAAATGTTTTGAGCATCTGTCGGAAAAGTATAACGGGATGTCGTCGATTTTACCATGAGTTTATTCATTGGATTTAAAACCATTTTACCCGCTTTGCCTTCTAAACCACCTGCTTCTGTTGTCATCAAAAAAGTTACATTTTGGTCCCGATGATTGTTGAATAAATGGTTCGCCGATTCAAAATTTTCTATCATTTTAAAATAGGTATCGTTCGTATAACGCGTCGTTGGGCGAATTGTGTCCACTTTCGCGGCGGACAAATTCAATATTTTTTCATACGTTTGCGCAAAAGCGTAGGGTATCGGATTGGCTTTGATGCCGTTGTTCCGAATGCCGGGAAGGATTGTAAGCGTATGTTGTCCAGTGCCAAGTATTGGTATTTTGGCGGGTAATTGGTACGCACCCCGATTTTCATTATCTATAAAGACATGAGCATCCATCATTTTGTGTAAAGCAGTACCTTGCCCTGCGGTCACGGTCATTTGGATAGGCTCAATATAGATATAGGCAGGGATATCGTTTTCTTTGACACAACCCATGAAAAATAAAAATATTATAAAATGGTTAATTCGGAACATAAGATGCTTTTGAATGATGGGCGGGAATTCGGATTAAATTAGATTTTTTTGGGATTAAATACTTGAAAATACTTTTTGGCACAGATTAAACAGATTCCACGAGATTTCACAGATTTTTTTGGATTTTAAGCATTGAAAATCCAAAAAAATCTGTGAAATCTCGTGAAATCTGTTCAATCTGTGATGAAAAGCCTCTTAGTATTTAATGCCAAAAAGATCCAATTTAATCCTAATTCGGACGAACTATTTTTTAATCATTTTTAAAATCTGATGCGCCACTTTCAACGCCGCATGCCCCGCTTCTAAATCAATTTCAGTAGGCGAATCCGTCTGAATCGCGTGCGCAAAACGACTCAATTCTTCCCGAATCGCATTCACAGGCGGTGTTTCAGGCATTTGAATATCAATCCATTTCGTGCCCGTAGGCGTGTCCAAAGGCATTAAACCTGCGGTCGTATTTTTATCATGGATGCGAATCACTTGTGCTTTTTTCTCATAGAAATCTAAACTAATATACGCATCAGGCTGAAAAACACGCATTTTACGCATTATTTTCATCGACATCCGACTTGCCGTCAAATTGGCAACACAACCATTCCGAAATTCAATCCGCGCATTGGCAATATCCGGCGTACTGCTGACAATGCAAACCCCAGAAGCATTGATTTTTTTAATATCCGACTTAACCAAATGTAAGACCAAATCAATATCATGAATCATCAAATCCAAGACAACCGAAACATCCGTTCCGCGCGGGTTAAAATGCGCCAACCGATGCGCTTCAATGAACATCGGTTTCAAAGCATGTCCGCGAATCGCCTCCATCGCAGGATTAAAACGTTCAACATGTCCAATTTGCACTTTTACAGGGTGTTTTTTGGTCAAAAGAATCAATCTTCGCGCTTCATCGACGGTTTCCGTCACAGGTTTTTCAATAAAAACGTGTTTTCCCGCCCGCATCGCAGTTGCCGCATTTTCAAAATGCGCCACCGTCGGCGTGACGATATCCACCACTTCTACCGCCGCAAGCAATGCGTCATAAGTCGAAAAAGCGGTAATGCCCAATTCTTGAGCAATCGCCGTCGCATGAATTGGGTTCGCATCGAAAAAACCGACCAATTCATACTGGTCGGGCAACATTTTGAGGCAGTTCAAATGGATTTTACCGAGATGACCTGCGCCGAGCACTCCAATTCGGAGCGTTTTATTTGAAATAGGCATTGGCAATATTGGTTTTCGAGTGCGAACTTAGGAAAGATTTGGTTGTGAAAGGCGATTTAAAGCATTTTTTTTTAAGAATTTACGCATAAAGTAGCTGTTTCAAAAGAAAAAATCAAAAAATAGGATTCGGTTGTGATACGAATGGATGTACGGATTTCACCGATTTCACGGATTCATACGGATTTTTTGTCCAAAAAATCCGTATAAATCCGTGAAATCGGTGAAATCCGTACATCCATTCGTATCACAACCGAAACAGCCACTTATAAAAACAAAAAAGGCTCATTCTGAAAAGAATGAGCCTTTTTTGTTTATAACCGATTAAAAATCACTCTGGATTAGTAACCTGCATTTTTGCTCCCTTTGTATTTTTTCTTCGCGCCAGTTGGTGGAGTCATATCACTTTCAGATTGAGCCACTTTGAATTCAACGCGGCGATTCATCAAGTTTTGAGATTTAGTATCCACCAAAGCAGCACTTTCACCCGCGTAGTTCAACACTAAACGGCTTCTGTCGATACCGAATTTTTTCACCAAATAATCAATAGCATTTTGTGCGCGGCGATAAGACAACGCTTGGTTAGAAGCTTCATCCGATACTTTATCCGTGTAACCACTCACAACCACTTTGATACCCGGATTGTTTTTCATCACCGTAGCAACATTGTACAAATTGCCAATTTCCGCTTGACGGATAGCTGGGCTACCAAAATCAAAGTGAATCATAGGCAAAAACCAATCTGCAATCGAACCACCTCCTCTTGAAGAAGAAGCATCCACCGCAGAAGCAGGTTTGTAAGTCGTTTCCCAAGCTTTCAACTTGTCTGCAACGATTTTATCCACTTCTGTTTGCGTGATATAATTCGGCTTCGTCACTTGTGCTACGCCTGTGGATTTGTCAATTGGGTAACCCACTGGAGAGAAAGGCTCTTTATCCTTGTAATCTGGAATGCCGTCGCCATCACTATCCAATGAAACCCCGCGAGTGTCCACCCGAGCACCTGCTGGAGTATCTTTTTCTTGGTCAAGCATATCAATAATGCCGTCACCATCTGTGTCTGTCAAATCCAATTTTGGACGCGCTGCAATTTCCGCAACATCTGCATTGATTTTCGCAGCAGGATTCACCCACCACAAAGGCAATGAAGTAGCCGTTTTCGCATCGCCACCACCCAAGTTAAAGTTCAACCGCGCACTCAAATTGCTCGTCATGTCTCTCCAACGGTAATCAAAAGCGTCAATTAAATCCGCCCGCTTGCCATAAAGAGAAGTCAATTTTGCATCCAAACCAAAGTTCATCTTGTCGCTGATGCGGAAACTAAGACCGCCACCGACTTCCATGATAGGGCTAATTGCTTCACTCACACTTGAAAGTGCCTCAGTGCCATTCACTTTAGTCGTGTAATTGCCCACACCCGCGCCGAAAAAAACATAAGGATTTACTTTTCTAAGTCCATTTTCCCAACGATTGTTGTTCAAAGAAGCAACAATTTGCAAAGTACCGCGCAAAACGCTTGTTTTTACTTCCGTTGCAAGGGTAGCACCACCCGGTTGTCCTGTGGCAAGCGTCAATGGTTTACCCGTACTGTTGGAGGATACCAACCCTTCATAGCCGACTTCACCGCGCAAAGACCAGGTATAATCCAATGCTTTTCTTAGATGTCCGCTCAAAGCGAAGCCTGGACTAAAACCCCGTCCAAAGTCACCATGAATTTGGGCAAGACCGAGACCGATACCTAATTCCGTTTGGTCTGTTGCGAACAATTTGTACACACCCGTGGATGCGTCTGCTGGCTTTGCGGTTTGAGCATTTGCGCTTAAAGTTAAACTTGCAAATATGCCCAATAAATACTTGTTCTTAGTCATAGGGTTGAAACTTTGATGATTAATATGAATTATCTAAAATTAAATAATATTATGATTTTACAATCCGCTACAAATTTAATGCGTTTTTTTTTAATGTCACAAATTTTTTACGTTTTTTTTTCATTAACACGCATAAAAAATTTAAAAAATTATTATTTTATAAATTTTGATATAGAAATAAGCCAATTATGACGCTTATGACACAAATACAGCCCATTTTTATAAAAAAAATGTTTTAAAATAAATATTTTTTTTTAATGAATGTGACAATGTATTTTATAAAAACATAATCAACTATTCTAAATATGTGACTTATTTTTTTTTGATTTTTTTAAACAAAAAGTCCTTAAAACGTATTTTTATCTAAAAAAATATTTTTGATTCGTTGAATTCTAAAAAATCATTGCAGGAGACTTAAAACGTTGCTATTAGTCACGTAATCCATGCGGACTCTTCCTTACGTGATGTTTTTACAAATGTTTGGTTTTCTCTCGCAGCACTATTCAATAACTATTCCAGAACAATTTTATTTAAAATGGGGTAGAGGACTTTTTTTCAATGCTTGGTGTTACAAAAGCAGCCGAATCAATGGGAAAATAATCGTTTGGGCTGCAAAAACAAGATAGTTGTTCGTTCAAAAATTTAATTTTAATCATATATAAAATATATGATTAGAAATTGAAGACAAAGATACACTATTATCTTTCATACATTAACATTTTATTGTCAAAAAAATTTACAAAAACATAAAATTTGCAAACTTTTTTGACTTCACGATGCTTTTAGCAAGGCGCTACGTCGAAATGGGACTTAGTTTATCTTAAATCTATGTTACAAAATTGGCTTCAACCAGTGCAACTGGATAAATTTTTAACAGCATCTGCTGTGTCAACGCTTTCTAATGAAGCGTTCCTGCACCATATTCGGATTTATTCGAGTGCTGCGCCAACCGAATTGCCAGATTTGAAAGAGGTCAAATTGGCTTTGATTGGCATCGACACGGAATCGGCGGATGCGGTGCGGGCGCAGTTATATCCGATGATGTTTGCTTTCAAACATTTAAAAATGGTGGATTTGGGCAATGTCCGCAATCCTGACCCTTCGTTTTGGATTCCGTTGATGGCGGAATTGATTCAATCGGGCATTTGTCCTATAGATATTGGTTCGGATGAAAATACGCTTTGGGGCTTATTTCAAGCCTATCAACAGCATAAATCGGTGGTGAATTTGACGATTTTGGATGAAAAAATGCGTTTTACGCCTAAAAATGCTGTGGATACTGCGTTCAGTATCTGGCAACGCATTTTGGAAGACCGTCCTTCTCATTTGTTTCATTGTAATGTGTTGGGTTATCAATCGCATGCTACGTCGCCGCTCGCGCTTCGTTTTTTTGACCAAAAAGCCTTTGAACATGTGCGGTTAGGCAAATTGAAGGCGAATTTAGAAGAAGTCGAGCCGTTTATTCGAGATGCAGATTTGATGTGTTTGCATGTGGCGGTTTTGAAAAAAATCGAGGCACCAGCTCAATTGAGTGAAAATCCGAGTGGATTATGGTTGGAAGAGGCATGTCAATTGGCGCGTTATGCGGGGATGAGTGATAAATTGACGGCATTTGGCGTATATGGTTTTAATGTAGAAGCGAATGACTTGTTGGATGTGACAGCGCAATCGGTGGCGCAAATGATTTGGTATTTTATGGAGGGTTTTTACAATCGGAAGCAGGATTATCCGATGAGTATGCGCAATTTGACGCAATATGTGGTGGATGTGAAGGAATTTGATTTTCAGATTGCGTTTTGGAAAAGTGCTAAAACGGGGCGATGGTGGGTTCAAATCCCCGTCAAGACGCGCAAAAAACAGGAGCGACATCGGTTGATTCCTTGTTCTTATAATGATTATTTGTTGGCGTGTCGGGATGAATTGCCTGAACGATTGTTTAATGCGTATCGGCGGTTTGGATAAAAATACTTTTCAGCACAGATTGAACAGATTCAACGAGATTTCACAGATTTTTTTTGGATTTTCAATGCTTAAAATCCAAAAAAAATCTGTGAAATCTCGTTGAATCTGTTCAATCTGCGCCGAAAAGTATTTTTATCCTGTACTAAGATTTTTTATAGAAGGTTCGTACATTTGCACGAATTTTTCATTTGTAATTCAAATTCGTAACTTTTTTATGGCTACTACAGCAAAAAAATCACCTAAAAAACCAGCGTACAAAGTCAAAGATATTAATCTGGCGGCTTGGGGACGTAAAGAAATCCGTTT
>JBDKKX010000287.1:0-7247 GCA_039795795.1 Bacteroidota bacterium
ATTTTTTTTGGTTTTCAATGCTTAAAATCCAAAAAAAATCTGTGAAATCTCGTGGAATCAGTTCAATCTGTGCCGAAAAGTATTTTTGTCACATTGTATCCCAATTTTCCAAAACCGAAAATGCTGGAAAGGTAAACGCAGTCTTCACTAAAAATTTTTTATGCAAAAAGTCATATTAGTAGATTGTTCGGATGAGAAAGGGCTGATTCACAAAATCACGGGTGTTTTTTACCATAATCATCTGAATGTTATTAGTAATCAAGAGTTTGTGCAAGATGATGGACATTTTTTCATGCGGACGGTGGTGGAAGGACAAGTGGCGGATACTCGAATTTTAAATGGTTTACAAGGGATTTTGCCTGCGGATGCCCAGATTGCGATTCGCAAAAAAGATAAAAAAAAGGTCGTCCTTTTAGTCACCAAAGAGCATCACGCGCTGGCTGAAATTTTGATTCATAACCAATTTAATGAATTGAATGTCAATGTATTAGGCGTGATTGGGAATCACGAAACCTTGAAAAAATTTGTTGAGCAATTCGACATTCCGTTTTACTGCATCTCGCACGAAGGAAAAAGCAGGGAAGCACATGAACAAGAAGTGTTAAGTTTAGCGCAATCTTTGAATCCCGAATATTTGGTTTTGGCGAAATACATGAGAATTCTTTCAGCAGATTTTGTCAAGCATTTCCCTAATAAAATTATTAATATTCATCATTCGTTTTTACCCGCTTTCATTGGTGCGAATCCTTACAGGCAGGCATTTGAACGAGGGGTGAAAATCATTGGTGCGACGGCGCATTTTGTAAATGATAATTTGGATGAAGGTCCGATTATTACCCAAGATGTTTTGCAAGTGAACCATGCTTTGAATGCGAAAGAGATGGCACAAGCAGGGCGCAATGTTGAAAAATTAGTGCTTGCGAAAGCATTAAGGCTTGTTTTTGACGATGCAGTGTTTGTGATGGGCAATAAAACGATTATCTTTGAGTCTTAATTCACAGTTACATTCCGCACATTCTACCCCCGAACGACACGAATTTTTTACTAATAATTCAGACAAATTCGTGTAATTCGGGGCAAAACAATGGGCTATTATTTTTTCCAATTCCCTAAAATTTTTCATTTACCTTTGCAACTAAAAATAGCTTATGACCGCATTTGAAAAAACATCCATTCCTATGCCTTTTGCCTTATCTCGGTTAGAAGTAATGGATTATCAAGGGATTAAACATTTGACTATCGAAAATCTGCCTTTGGACAAACAATGGATTTTTCTCACAGGCGAAAACGGATTTGGTAAAACTTCTATTTTGAAAGCTATAGCAAAAGGTTTAGTTGGAGATGAGGAATCTATGGATTGGCTGCCCAAACAAAGTAAAATTTGGGTACAAGGCAATCATTCAAATCAATTTTTTAATTCCGAAGCAACACCTAAAAATACGCCTCTTTTGGATTTCCCAATCGCTACTTATGGTGCAGCTCGATTTCGGATTAGTAATATTGACCCGATATCTTTCGCGCAAAGCAAGTACATCAAAAAAACATATTCTTTATTTAACGATGATGGTTTATTATTAAATATCGAAAGAGTTTTAGTGGATGCAGAACGCGATGATTTAAATACTTTTAATGGATTTAAATCAATTTTGTTGAAAATTATTCCGAATCTTGCGGATCTGAAAAGTGAAGTCCTTAATAAGGTTCGGCGCATTCGCTATTATGAAAAAAGTGAAACGGGTGAAATTTACGCACCTGTTTTTTTATCGGAATTGGCGGCAGGTTATCGGAGTATTTTGACGATGATAGGAGATATGATGAAGCGGTTAGCGGACTATCCGAATAATTCATTAGAAAATCTGCAAGGAATCGTTTTAATAGATGAATTTGATGCACATTTGCATCCCAAATATCAATATGAATTACCGAAACTGTTGTCGGAAGCCTTTCCCAAAGTACAGTTTATTGCTGCAACTCATAGTCCGATACCCCTTTTAGGCGTTCCGACGGATACTGCGCTCGTTTTGACGGTTCATCGAAATAAAACAAATGGGATTACTGTAGAGCGTTTCGACGATGACATAGATCTGCGTCACCTAAGTGCGAATGCGCTTTTAACTTCGGATATTTTTAGTTTCAAATCTATTTTTGCACGAGGAGCGACTCCAGATACGATTATTCCCTTTAACGACTATCAAGAGGTCGCTGAATCTGAAAAATTAGCATTGTTACGCAAAAAAATGAATGATTTAAAATTAAAACCGTTTCGATGAAGAAAATATTAGATTATTTTGATAGTCCGCCGAAAAATCTATCCGTCAAACATTTAGAAAAACTCAAAATATTGGAAGCAATTGTCGTTCACCGCGAAAAAGTAGAACCGAAACATTACAACAGAGCAGGTGTCAAAACGGCATTATTGAAAATTTTTAACAATTGTTGTGCTTATTGCGAGTGTAGAGTCAGTCAATATGATGCAATTGAACACTTCAGACCGAAACATGAACAGGCTTATTTTTGGTTGGGCGTGAGTTGGTCTAATTTTTTGATTGCTTGTCGGGAGTGCAATGGGGCAAAAACAGACTTGTTTGAAATCAAGGGCTTGAAAGCGAGTTTGCCAGTGTATAACAGTTGGGACAATTTTATGGCGCAAACTCATATTCGTTCTCCCGTATTTGTTCAGGAACAACCCAAAATGTTGCATCCTGTTTTAGACGAGCCGAAAGAACATCTCTTTTTTGAAGAAAATGGTACGGTTTCTCACAAAACGCTGCGCGGGAAATATTTTATTGAGTGTTGTGCATTAAGCGATTTTGAAAAAAGACCACTTTTAATTCAAGATCGGCAACGAATTGTCGAAATTTTTAGAAATATGCTTAAAACTTATCAGATAATTGAAGATACTTCTATTTTGAATCCACTGGTATCTACTTTATTGCTAAATATGGTAGATTCGATGGATAACCAACCTTTTTCGGCGGTTTATCGGGCTTGCTTTGAGCATTTCGACGCTTTTTTTGTTTCAAAATTCGATGAGCCTTACCAAAGTCGGTTGCGTGAGGCGTATCAAGCGATTGTTTTTTCAAAAGAAGTTTGATATTGCGGAAAGTGAGAACTATAATTAGAAGTATCTTTTGCTTTAAATTCGGATCCTTATTTATGGCTATTTTCGTAATTTTGTTGGTAAATTTCTAAAAAAACGTCAACCATTAAAAAGATGAAAAAAAGTTTATGTTGCATCGCGCTCGGCATCATGTATGGAACGCTTGCCATAGCACAACCCGAGATAGAAAAACGGATTCAAACCCAATTGATACTCGCCGAAAATGGTTCAACCATTGACTTACCCGAAGGCGTTATCCACCTTACCAAAAGCCTTTCTATGGATGGTAAAAAAAATATTACTATCAAGGGCAAAGGGTTAAACCAGACGATGCTCTCGTTTAAAGGACAAATAATGGGCGCGGAAGGACTCAAAATCACGAATTCTCAGCAAATTATCCTCGAAAATTTCACGATTCAAGATTCTAAAGGCGATTTGATAAAAACAATGCACGTCACAGGCATTACTTTTCGGCGCGTCAAAGCGGAGTGGACGGGAAAACCATCGCCCAAAAATGGCGGTTATGCGTTTTATCCTGTGCAATGCGAGCAGGTGGTATTGGACAGTTGTACGGCGATTGGTGCGTCTGATGCAGGTATTTATGTCGGGCAATCCAAACATATTGTGGTGAAAAATTGTACAGCTTACAATAATGTAGCGGGCATCGAAATTGAAAATTCGCTTTACGCTGACGTTCATAACAACGTAGTTACGGGTAATACAGGAGGCATTTTAGTCTTCGATTTACCCGATTTGGTGCAAAAACGAGGTGGTTATACACGCGTTTTTAATAATCTTATTAAAGAAAATAATCATCCCAATTTTGCGCCAAAAGGCAATATTGTTGCCAAAGTGCCCGAAGGAACGGGTATTTTGATATTGGCAACCAATCAAGTAGAAATTTTTGAGAATCTTATCTTGGATAATAAGACGGTTGGAACGGGCATTATCAGCTATTTTATGACGGAAAATAAATTTAAAGATAAAGATTATTACCCCTATCCGACAGGGATTTACATTCATGACAATCAATTTGAACGAAAACCAAAACGGGCTCCACTGACAAGTACAATTGGCAAAATTTTTACCTTTAAATTGAAATATGGTAAAAATGTACCTCATATTATTTACGATGGCATCGTGGATAAGAACACATTAGATGCTAACGGGCGGGTGAAACTGGAAAATAAAATTTGTATCCGCCAAAATAAAAATCAATCTATCGGCAATATGGATGCTGAAAATGATTTCAAAAAGCCTACTCGGGACGCACCACAATTCGATTGTGCGTTGGAACGCCTAAAAATGCCCGTTCATTAATGAAAAAAACATATTTGTTTGTCGGGTTTCTTTTTTTGATAATGATTCATGTTGGGATGCAACTGCAATCGCCTGTTGTGTTCAAGGAGAAATTATCGGATTATGGCTTTTTTGAAGGGAATATCGCCGACCAAAAACCGATTTCGGGAGTCGTGCCTTATCAATTAAACGCGCCTTTATTTTCGGATGGTGCGCATAAATTGCGATTTATACAATTGCCTGTCAATCAACAAGTTCCGTATAATCCAGATACCGTTTTTCAATTCCCCAAAGGGACTGCTATTATTAAAACTTTTTATTATAAAAAAGACGAACGAGCAGATAAAAAAGGGCGGCAACTGATTGAAACGCGGGTGCTATTGCATGAGGCAACTGGCTGGATTGCATTGCCGTACATTTGGAATGAGGCGCAAACGGATGCGTTTTTGGAAATCACAGGCGGCACAACTCAAGTGGCTTGGCGCGATGTGCATGGCGCAAAAAAGACGCTTCAATATGCCATTCCGAATATGAATCAATGTAAAGGTTGCCATGAACGGAATGGCGTTATGAGTCCAATTGGCACTTCTGCACGACAATTAAATGGCGATTTTAAATATGCGAATGGTTTTGATAATCAATTATTTCGATGGCAAAAAATGCAATTATTGACCGCGTTACCAGCAGCGAAAACCATTCCGAAATTAGTGCATTATGAGGATGGGACGGCTCGTTTGGATGATAGAGCGAGAGCTTATTTGGACATTCATTGCGCTCATTGTCATCATAAAACGGGGGCTGCACAAACTTCGGGTTTATTTTTGGATTGGCAAACCCAAGATAGTACGGCATTAGGATTTTATAAAACGCCTGTTGCGGCGGGGCGCGGTTCGGGCAATCGATTGTTTGATATTGTGCCCCGCAAGCCGAATGAGAGCATTTTATTGTATCGGATGGAATCGCTTGACCCTGGCGAGATGATGCCCGAATTAGGTCGTCAAGTGCAACATCAAGAAGGGATTAAGTTGATTAAAGCATGGATTGAAGCGATGTAACCTCGATAAATTATCATAAATTGCGTCAATTTGGAAAATTGACGCAATTTATACTCATTACGGGACAAAAAAATTACGATGCGAATTGGAACACGGATGACACGGATTTTACGAATTTACACGGATTTTTATTGAATTCTTGTTTGAAACCCCAAGCAAAACAAAAAAAATCCGTGTAAATCCATAAAATCCGCGTCATCCGTGTTCCAATTTAAAAAGCCGTTTGGGAAACATTTTCCGTTCTCCAAACGGCTTTTTCATTAAAAAAATAAATATTTTTACGGAAAAATCTCGAATATTCAAATCAATTGATGTTATTTTGTATGATAAAACAGGAATCAATCTATTTATGATGCTACTTAGAAAATTAAAAAGAACTTTTACATGCCTACTGGGTTTGGGATACAGCCTCTCTCTTTGGGCGCAACAACCCGTCAATAAAAACCTTTTGTCCGATATTTTGAAAAAATATCCAACCAAATTTGGTAAAATCATGGAAAAACCTGAAAATTATCGGGTTCAAATCCTTTATACTCAAATTGACCGCGATGAGCACAATCGCCCAAAATTCACTTCTTTTGCTTATCGCGTCAATAAAGAAGAATATTTTTATCCCGCCAGTACGGTTAAATTTCCAGCATGTCTTTTGGCTTTGGAAAAACTCAATGGTTTGAATATCAAAGATTTAAATCGAAAAAGCATCATTCATCATGACAGTGCTTACGCACAACAACTTCCTTGTTTTAAAGATCCAACTGCTCCCAATGGGCATCCAACAATTGAACATTATATCAAAAAAGTATTAATGGTCAGCGATAATGATGCTTTCAATCGGCTGTATGAATTTATGGGGCAGGAAGCTTTTAATGATAATTTGTTTAGAAAGGGGTATAAAAGCACTCGCATCGTACATCGGTTAGAGATGCCTTTCGATTTGGAGCAAAATCGGCGCAGTAATCCTGTTCGATGTTATCATCCGACAGAAACGACGATGGATACGCCTTCCACGACGGAGTCGGGAACGCACGTTCGAGTGCAAAAAAAATTGCTTTTTGAACAAAGTATGCTGATAAATCCTAAAAAATGGCTGCCTGAAGCCTCTATTTTTATGGGCATCGGCGAAGTAGTGAATGGAAAAGTGATTCATTTACCCAAAGATTTTAAATCGAAAAATTATTTCCCCATTGAAGAACAACAAAATATTTTAAAAGCAATGTTATTTCCAGAAGCCGTCGCGCCCGAAAGTCGTTTTAACTTGACGGAAGAAGATTATTCGTTTTTATACAAATATATGTCGCAATACCCGCGTGAATCGCTGAGTCCAAAATATGATACCAGTTATCCCGATTCGTATTGCAAATTTTTAATGTTTGGGGATGATAAAAAACCAATGCCTAAAAATATACGCGTTTTTAATAAGGTTGGAGATGCTTATGGATTTTTAATTGATAATGCGTATATCGTTGATTTTGAGAAAAATATAGAATTTATGTTGACGGCGTGCATTTATGTGAATAGTGATGGCATTTTTAATGACAATCTATATGAGTATGATACAATTGGCTATCCGTTTATGGCAAATTTGGGAAAGGCGGTTTATGAATATGAATTGAGTCGTCCGAGAAAGGTTGTTGCGAATTTAAATCGGTTTAAGCTGAGATATGATAAATGAAGCGTTTGAATTAGGATTAAATAGGATTTTTTTTGGGATTAAATGGGATTGATTTTTTATGATTTTTTGGATTTCAATCTTAAAAATCATAAAAAATCAATCCCATTTAATCCAAAATGAA
>JBDKKX010000288.1:0-7246 GCA_039795795.1 Bacteroidota bacterium
AAACTATGCCCGGATTCAAGGTTTTATTTCTACGGTACGCAAACACCAGATGAATGTATTTCAACAAATTATTAAGGTTTTAAATCATAAAACCATTGTTTTTACACCCAGCTAAGTAGTTACAAAAATACAATATTCATCCATCAACTTCAAGAGCGTGCCTCGTTTTTTTTTGCCAAAAGGCGCGTACTCAGTTACAAAATCGGACACAATCAATTCATCCACAGCCCGTTGATAACTTCCTGTCGCTTGTTTCATCTTGATAGCTTGTAACAATTCTACATGCGTCATGCCCGAAGGTTGACGCGCCAAAGCCTCCACAAGGGTTTGGTGTAAGGCGGCATTGTTGAATAAGGCTTGAAATAAATGATTATATTCGTGGTAAAGCATGCCCGTCGGTGCAAAACAAATGCGTTCTATCGCCATCGCAACACTTTCCCCTTTACGCAAGTTTTCGAGGTAAAAGGGAATACCGCCAAACGTCATATACAATTTTGAAATATCTTGTGCATTGTACTGCAACCCTTTATGCTGTATGAATAATTGCATTTCGGGCAATGTGAACGCATATAAATGAATATTTTCTGTGATTCGATTGTGCAAACCACCTGGATCATTGATAACTTTTTGAGCTATCCACGAAGTTGCCGAACCACAGATTACCAGCAAAAAATGAGATTGTTTCGACAAATAATCATTCCAAAAATGAGCCAGCATTTGAAGAAAACCAGATTTTGGCGTATCCATCCAAGGCAGTTCGTCTAAAAATAGCACCTGTTTTTTAGCATTGTCCCGTGTCTTGAGATACTGCTTCAACTGCAAAAAAGCTGTTTGCCAATCATTCAACATTTTTGGTTGCAACGTTCCGTCATACTCCGAAAGTTTGACCGAAAAATTGACTAATTGATTCATCAAACTGCCATTTTGAATGCCTGTCATGCTGAAACAGTAGTGTTCAGACAAAACTGCATCAATTAAAAACGTTTTGCCCACCCTACGCCTGCCTGTAACCGCTAAAAATTCAGCGCGAGGAGACGCAAGTAAGGCTTCCATTCTTTCAATTTCTTTTTTTCTGCCAATAATGATGCTCATAACAAATCCATTTTTGACCAATAAACGATTATATTTGGAAATAAGTATGTTTTTAAGGGAGATATTTCCAAATATAGGGGTATATTTGGAAATAAGTCTGTTTTTAAGAGCGATATTTCCAAATATAAGTCCCCTAAAACATTATAAAGAAAAATCTGGGAAGGCATTTCATTATAACGAATTGTGAACCAATCGTTTACAGGATTGGGCGCGATGCTTAACTGCGTTTCCTTTAAATCGGCAATTGCTGTCGTACAACAAACCGTAACATCCAATTATAAATTTTTTTCATGCTAATAGCCGCGTTTGAGTTATGTTATAAAACAAAAAATTACAAAAAAACGAATTGATGCCAACTGTTGAGAATGGCTATTGTTTCTAATTTCTTTTCCAGTTTTTATTTGACGCTGAAATAAAAAAAAGCGTCCTAGGAAGGATAGACGCTTTTAGTTTTTTTAAAAAGTTGAAATTTTTATTCCTTTCCTTTAATCGTTCGTATTTTCCGCGCCCACCGTTTCATTCATCAAATAGGCTTTCAAAAACGGAGTCAAATCGCCATTCAAAACCAAATCCGTTTGACTTGTTTGATAACCCGTTCGATGATCTTTCACGCGGCGGTCGTCCAAGACATAAGAACGGATTTGTGAACCCCATTCATTTTTCTTTTTGGTGGCTTCGACCTTATCTTTCGCTTCCAATTGACGCTCTAATTCTTGTTCATACAACTTGGATTTCAACATTTTTATCGCTTTTTCGCGATTTAAATGCTGGGAACGCTCTTGTTGACATTCCACCACAATCCCAGACGGCAAATGTCGAACCCGAACGGCAGATTCCGTCTTATTGACGTGCTGCCCACCCGCGCCCGAGGACCGAAAAGTATCCCAATCCAAATCCGCAGGATTAATATGAATTTCAATGGTATCATCCACCATCGGATGCACAAAAACAGAGCTAAATGAAGTCATCCGCTTGCCTTGCGAATTGAAAGGACTCACGCGAACCAACCGATGAATTCCATTCTCGCCCCGCAACATGCCATACGCATTGTCGCCCATGATTTCATAACCAATGGATTTTAAACCTGCGGAGTCTCCTTCTTGACGATACAGTTCCGAAATCTTATAATCATTTTTATCCGCCCACATTTTATACATGCGCGCCAACATCTGCGTCCAATCACACGCTTCTGTGCCACCTGCTCCTGCATTGATTTCCAAAATACAGTGCAAAGCATCCTCGGGTTTATTCAAAGTAGAACGAAACTCTACTTCTTCGAGGGCTGTCAAGGCTTTTTTATAAGCAGCCGCAACCATTTCCTCCGTCGAATCGCCTTCTCGAAGCATTTCTGCCTCTAATTCCGCATCATCTACGGCGGTTTGCAACTCCTTAAAATGCGCAACTCGCTTTTCGAGCGTCCGCAATTCCCGCATCATCGCTTCCGCACGGTCAGGGTCTGCCCAAAAATGCGGGTCACCCGCTAATTGACGTTTATCTTCAATGTCGAAATGTGCTTTATCCACGTCAAAGATACCTCCTTAATAACCCTAGACGGTCTTTTAAATGATGCAATTGTTCAATTGTCATTGTTATTGTTTTAAATTGTAATCGCCCATAAAGTTCGGGAAACTTTCCAAGTTTCCAAAACTTCCTATTTCAAAAAAAATTAGAATTTGACCTGTCGATATATTTCGGATAATGCAATGGAGACTCCCAAGGAACGCAACAATAAACTTTTATGAAGGTCTGTTTGCGTTGTTTTGTCCCAAGTGTCACCATCGGCAGTCAAGCGAAACCAGGATTCAATATGCGCTTTTTTTTGCTCAATCCGCACATATTCTCTAAAACTTGGAATTTGATTATATAATAAAAATTTTCCAGTTCGGTCATATTTCGCTGTGCTTTTGGACAAAACTTCCACGACTAATAATGGATTTAGTAATAAGTCTTCTCGTCCATTCCAAAATTCAGGCACTTCACAAATTACAACCGCGTCGGGATATACGACATCATTGACAACTGGTAAGTAAATCTTTTGGTCACTGTTCAAAACCACAAATTCCTGTGATAAAGACTGTACTAAATGGTGCAATGCGCTCCCAGTATTCATTGCAATTAAATTATGAGCATATTTACTACCTGCCATAAGAACAATTTTGCCGTTATAAAATTCATGTTTGGCGCGACTACGCGCCTCCATTGCCAAATATGCTTCAAGAGAATGTGTTTTTTCTGGAAGCATATTTGTTTTTTTTGAAATTAATCGTACAGATGCACTCATGTTGATATTATTTTTGCACAAAAATAATCAAAAATTGCAAGCGTTCGTAAATTAATTTTACGTTACTAAATTGCGTCAATTTGAAAAATTGACGCAATTTTTAACGTTACTTATTTCAAACAGGTTATAATCTATTGATAATCAAACCGTTTCAAAACTTCTACATAAAATAGCAATTCTGAATTAGCAGGAATACCTGCTTCTCCTTTCTTCCCCGGCATCGCTCTATCGCCATAACCCAATTGTGAAGGCACTAACAACAAAGCAATACTGCCTTCTTTCAACAATTGCAATCCTTCATCCCAACCCGGAATCACTTGACCAACGCCCACTTGAACTGGGAAAAATTGTCCCCGAGAATAAGAATCGTCAAAATGACTGCCCGTTTTCAACACCCCATAATAATGCATGGCAGCAACATTGCCCTCTTTAACAGGCGCGCCTTCGCCTTCTTTCAAAATCACATATTTCAAACCCGAAGCTGTTGTTTTAATTTTGTCATTCAAGCCGCCTGCCGAATAAGTTTTGGCAAGCGTCGCAATGGAATCCGCTACTGCTTTTGCACGACCTCGAATCACTGTAGAATCCCCCGCCATTTTTTGCAAAACATTGGTAATTGCTTCTTTTTTAGCATTTTCCCTACTTTGTTGCGCTTCCGCCTCCGCTTTGTACTGTTGTTCCGACTTAACTGCCAATAACCTCAATCCATAAATAATTTTCTTAACATTTGCTAACTGCGGCGGTTTATTTTTCATCGTATCCGTCACTTGTACCACCGCAGT
Source organism: Bacteroidota bacterium (assembly GCA_039795795.1). Taxonomy (GTDB): domain Bacteria; phylum Bacteroidota; class Bacteroidia; order Chitinophagales; family Saprospiraceae; genus JAAFJT01. Next base: position 4,156 of record JBDKKX010000288.1, read on the forward strand.
ACTATCACCAACGCCCAATTTCAACAATGCAGCATTAATAAGGTCTGGTTTCATTGGATCGGGTGCTTTTAAACCAATCTTAATGGTATCGTTTTTGGCACGACTCGAAAACATTAAAGAATCATCATATCGAACCGTGATATGACAATAAGCATACTCACCTGGTTTATGCGCTTTTTTACACGCGAACATCGTCGTCAGACTTGCCGCAGTAAGCAGCATGGATAATTTTTTCATTGTAATTATTTTATAAGACTTAAAATATTTAATCCTAATTCCAACGTACCAAAATTGAATTACCAAGGTTCATTCAATTTGTCTTTATAACGCGGTAATATTTCCTTCAACCGCGCCAAAGTTGCCTTTAAACCGTTAAACGAAAAACCACCCGCCGCGTTTTTATGTCCGCCGCCTTTAAAATGCTCTCTACAAATTTCCTGCACATTAAAATCGCCTTTGGAACGCAACGATATTTTAACAATCGTCGGCTGTTCTGCAATGAACGCCGCCATTTTGACATTTTTCAAACTCATCAAATAATTCACAATACCCTCTGTATCTCCCCTTTGTATATCGAATAAATCATAATCTGATTTCGTCAAAGTAATAATGCCCGTTTTAAATTCATCCAAAATCTCCATCCGACGATTGAGGCAATAGCCTAAAAGCCGCAATTGTTTTTCAGGCAAGCGGTTGTAAATCAAATCTTGCAAAACATAATCGTTCACCCCGTGTTCTAACATCTCCGCAACAGTGCGAAATAATTTTGGCGAAGTCCCGAATTTGAACGACCCTGTATCTGTCACAATGCCCGTATAAAGGCAGTCGCCAATGGTTTTATTCAAATAAGCCGCATCGCCCATCAACTTGATAAAATCCCAAACCAACTCACTGGTACTACTCGCACTGGTCTCCGACAGGATAAAATCAGGATAACCTTCTGGATGCAAATGGTGGTCAATCATCGCTTTATAGGTTTTGGGCAATGCGTGAATCACTTCTCCCATCTTATCAACTCTATCTAATGCATTGAAATCCAATGTAAAAATAATATCCGCTTGCTCCAAATGCCGATTAACGGTTTCGGGTTCGATGTCGTGAATCAATATTTTGTCACTATCCTGCATCCAAGCAAAAATCAGTGGATACTCCGACGGAAACGCTATTCGGACTGTATGTCCAAATTGGATTAAATAATGATACAATCCCAAAGAAGAACCAATTGCATCGCCGTCTGGGTTGCGGTGCGAAGTGATTACAATATCTTTGGGCATTGCCAATAATTTTTTTAATTCTTTTATCTGCTCTTGCACGGGCTCTGTTCCGATTTTTTGTGAATTGGATTGCCGAGAAATCGGCGGCGCAAATGTCGTTAAATTCGGTGAATTTTACATTTTTTTTTAGAACAAAAGCGACAAAAGAAGCAAAAGCGAACAAAAGTTGCAAAAGGGATAAAAGAAAACAAAAGATTTTTTTTATATTTTCTTTGTAACTTTCACTTTTTATAGCACTTCGCCTACGACGAAAATGCTTCCGCCTACAAAAATTAAATCTTTTTCTTTCGCTTGTCGCCGCGCACTTGCTAATGCCCTGCGCACGGATGTATATGCGTTGCCTTCAAAACCGAGTTTTATAGCTTCTGTACACAAAGTTTCTGCATTCAATCCTCTTGGAATGTTTGCTTTTGCAAAATAATACAGGGCATTTTTAGGAAATAAAGCCAACGTTTTAATCCAATCTTTATCGCTCACAAAACCAATCACAACGTGTAATTGATTGAATTTCAATTGATTTAATTGACTTAACGCTAATGTAATCCCACCTTCATTATGTGCAGAATCACAAACAATCGTCGGATTTTGACCAATCACCTGCCAACGTCCTATAAATTGAGTCAATTTTTTCAAATTTTCTAAACCATATCGAATCGTTTTTTCATCCAATCGCTCCCGAAACGAAGCGGGCAAAACCGCAAGCGTTTGTAAAACCGTCGCTAAATTATGCGTTTGATAATCGCCTGTCGCGTTCAATTTCAAATTTTCATATAATAAAGTATCTCCTTTAAAAACATTAAAAAGCGCGGATTCAAAATCAGTTGTAAATATTTTTTTACAAGTATAATTTCGGCTTGCAAAAACAATAGAAGCATTCATTTCCAATGCTTTACGTTCAAAAACAGGGCGTGTTTCCGCTTGTTCTTCGCCGATGACCACAGGCGTTTGGGATTTGATGATGCCCGCTTTTTCGCTCGCAATCAATTCCAAGGTATCGCCTAATAAATTCACATGGTCAAAGCTAATATTCGTAATCACGCTCACAAGCGGCGAAATCACATTTGTAGAATCCAACCGACCGCCCAGCCCTGTTTCAATAATCGCAATATCCACCTTTTCAGACCGAAAGTAATCAAATGCTAACGCAACTGTCATTTCAAAAAACGAAGGATGAATGGTTTCAAAATCAACCTTATGATTTTTAACGAATTGTGTAATATACTTTTTGGATATATAATTGCCATTTACTCGAATCCGTTCTCTAAAATCCTTATAATGTGGCGAAACATAAAGTCCTGTTTTATAGCCCGCCGCTTGAAAAATCGCTGCTAACATGAAGGAAACAGAACCTTTTCCATTCGTTCCCGCGACATGAATTGTTGGAAAAGCATTTTGTGGATTGTCCAAACGTGCACATAACGCCAACGTATTGGTCAAATCTTTTTTAAAAGCTGCCGTTCCAATCCGTTGAAACATAGGCAATTGTGCATAAAGGTAATCAATAGTCTGTTGATAATTCATCTGAGATAAAATAGGAAAACGTCGAAGGTTTTAAAAACCAACGACGTTTTATGGATTAAGATTTTAAGTTTTGTTACTTTACAATAAAATTATAAGTAATTGTTCCACATTGTTTATCGACACCACCCGAAGCAAATTTATATTGGTTGGCATTATTGATAGCGGCTTGTTGCAATTCTGGGTCAGGCGTGTTGGAAAGCCGCGAATTAAACCGCGCACTCAACACATTTCCATCGCCATCAATACAAACGTCTAACACCACTTTGCCCGATTTTTGCGATTGTTCCAACAATTTC
>JBDKKX010000289.1:0-7236 GCA_039795795.1 Bacteroidota bacterium
TGTTTTTTTTGATTTTTTTGCAAAAAAAATCAAAAAAAACAAACTCCTCTCTCTCCGCCTCTCCCGCTCGGGGCGATAAAATCCTCTGATTTTTAACAGGGTTTATTTATGTCCAACTACTTACTTGTGTACTTTACCAAAAAGTACACAAAAACAGGGGTTCTTCGAGAGGTTTCATGAAGTGGTTACCAATTGTGATCCGAATGGATATACAGCTTTCACGGAGTCGTTCAGCGTTTTGCTCAAAAAATCCGCACGAATCTGTGAAATTCGGACACCATTCTCCCAAAGTGGAACCGAACCGCTTTTTCAACCAGTGGGCTTGTTTAAATGCAAGGCGGATTGAATTGCTTCAAGTTGTTTTTGAGCTTGACTGGCCTTGTCATCTAATTCCTTCACGGTGGATTCAACGGTTTGAAGGCTTGTTTTCGCGAATTGAAAATCGTTTTGCAACCCTTGTACAACGGTTTGAACCATTATCATCGATTTTTCAGTGGATTCCCAAGCATTTTTCAAATCCTGTTGGAAAGGAGTCATTTCGGCTGCTTTATCAACGACTTTTGGGCTTACCACCACTTCATTATCAGCGTTTTTGGGACTGGAAGGGGCGATTACAGACTTTGACACTTCGCCTGAAATAGGCACTTGCACTGGATTGGCGGGTTTTACAACACGCTCAATAAAACTGGTGGCAATCTGCTCACTGTTTTCGGCTTTCTGTAGTTCAAAATAAGGATAGGTCATCAAGGCTTTACTCATAACGTACTCCCAATAAATAGTGTTTTGGTCTTTCGCTTCAATCCCTTTGTAGATAGCCTTCTTTTCATTCAAAAAAACAGTCAATCCCACTTCGCGCATTTCTTGTTCAAGGGACTGGCGCGCTTGTAACTTCACATAGTTTAATTCTATATAGTAACCGATCCCATCCGTCTGCGTCGTTATGAAAACATGTGCTGCTGTTGCTTGATTTAGGAGTTCTTGAAAATAATCCTTTATCGGGTCTGGCGAAGGATGTTCTTGAGTGCAATACAAACCGAATGCAGCTATAATATTCATTGCTTTCTCTTCCCCCGATAGAGTTGATTCGGCTAATTGCTCCCAATCCAGCTCATATACTGGGAGTGCTTGCAAGCATTTTAGATAAATCACTTTTCCGACTCGACTGGACACCCCGTTGTCAGCCGTACCAATGGTATAACGGGATGCCTGCATTTGATCCCCAGCCCAATAATAACCTGCCCATTGTTTTTTGAATTCACTGGTGCTATTCGCTAATTGCCCTGCGGGAAGATTCGTTAACTCAATGGGTGCAAGTAAATAATCCGCCTCCATTAAAGCATTTGTCAAGATTGGTACGGTTAGTGGGGTCGTTTCAGCCCACTTGCAACCCAAATAATCTTTACAAACCCCATTCGTCAAGCTGAAATCCGTCCAAGATTGAACGGGTATAAGGATTAGATCTAAATCTTTAATACACAATGATTCGGTCATTACCACGCCTTCCCGAGCGGTAATCCCTGAAATACCTTGTCCCCTATACAAAATCTCCTTTTCGACAAGTGTTTTTAATGTAATATTAATCTTTTTAGATTTTAATTGCAAATCCAAGGACTGCATCTTCTCATTGGCAAGTTGCATTGCTGCTATTTTTTTCGCTTTGAGTTGTTTTACGTCATTGACGGTTCTGTTTTCCAACAGTTCCATGTCAAAACTGCCTTGCACGTTTACTTTGCTAAAAGCCAGCAAATCCAACTCAAAGTGAGGCGGTTTCTCAAAGCTTAAGTCCGTCCAGACCACCTTAATGGTTCCAGTTAGAGCAACGTTTCCTTGGTTAAAGTCAACCACACAACGGTTAGAGCGATCAAAGGAATTGTCAAAATTATAATTCGGGTCCATAACATACTCACTGAATCGCACTTCCAATGCAACTTGGGGTTGCCCCTGCTCTGGCAAACCCGTTTGCACCTTAAAGGTCAAACTGAAATAGGCTTTTGTTTCCAGATCCCTCAACTTAATTCGATAATAAGCTATCATTTCATTTTCAAGCATGATCAATCCTAAAAATAGTTGTTAAAAAATAGGTCGTGCGATGCCAGCACCGTTCCATAACCTCCATTTAGACAGAGCGAACCTTGCGCAATACAACTGCTTGCTCTTATAAATCAATGATAATTATTATATTATATATTTTAAAAAATAATTTTTTAAAATATATAATACAATAATATCCTTCAATTTAAGCGTAATGCACATTTTTTAACGTAAACTCAAAACGACGTGCATTGGCTCCTATACCACCGCCTGTCATCACAATGTCTGCACTTGCAATACCAGTCAAGCCCAATTCTGTGTTGATATCCGATAAAATAGCAGAATTAATGATTTCGCCTTCTTCCACTTGAGAAACTACGCCAATCCACAGAGTGGGTTTAAACTCAAAAACAGCTTTTTGACCAGGAGAAATGCCTGTTTTAGCAGCTAATAAACGCCCGCCTTTAAACATGTTGGCATTAATCGAACCTTTATTTAAATCATTTCGGATTTGCACTTCTTTTTGAGAAGTTGCAGGTCCTGCATAAATTAATTGGTCGCCCGAACCCATCTGAGCCACTGTAAAAAGTTGACCATTGAATGCATCCACAGGCTGAACGGTTGAATTTCCCCATGAATCCGTCGCGCTCACTTGAAATTCCACTGGAAAAACAAATTGGTGATGCCAGCCTGTACCACAATTTTTAATGACTTTCCATGCAATAGCCAGCTCATCAAACGTACTTGCTACATTTTTTTGAAAAATCACGACGCAGGAATTATTGGCATCGTTCGACTCGTTAATAAAATTTAATTTAATGGCTGCATTATTTGTTGCCATAATACTTGTAATTTGTTTATGAAAAAATAAAATTAATTTTTTACAAAGATACTTTGTTAATCTATTATTTATCAACTACTTATAAGTAGTAATTTAAATAAATATATTTTAAATGATGACTGAAAAGGTTTTTTTATTTAAACCATCAATTTCTTTGTTTTTTTTAAAGTTACAGGCATTCCATTTTTCTCTAACCACAAGCGAGGGGGTTCAGGATAAATTAAAAATAATTCTTGGATCATCACTTCCAAACCTTTAGCAATTTTGTCTAAATTTTGAATTGTAATATTCTTTTCAGCACGCTCAATCTGTCCGATGTAGGCGCGATGTAGATTGGCACGAAAACCTAATTCTTCTTGAGAAATATTTTTGCTTTCTCTTAAAATACGAATGGCGTTTCCTACAACGATATTAATTTTTTTTGTAGAATTCATAGTGAACGTAGTTTGTCTAAGGAAGTCGGATAAACTTCGGGTTGTTTAGTTTAAATAGATGGATGACCTTTGTGTGATTGTTTTAAAAACAGAATGTTTTACATGTTGATTTGTTAATCAATATTTAGCTAAAACGGAACGGAGCAGGCTATAAACGGATTTTTTTTTGACTTAGTAATACAATTTTAATAAGGTCTCGCACAAGTTCGGGAAACTTTTCAAGTTTCCCGAACTTTATGGGCGAATTTATTAAAATGCTTTTACTTAGCAGTAACTGCTTTATATATTTTCATTGGTTTCACAATATTTTACGAATGACAGAGTTGAGTTATTTTAAATCACTGCAAATTTAATATATTAAATCAATTACACTCAACTACTTAGGAGTAGTAAAATATATATTTAATCTAAGTTCGCGGTTGCTTTTTTGAATACGGAGTAGCTGCATTTTGCGACCACTCATTTCAACTTTTTATCCTTCAAAAGAAGTTTTTTGTAAAAAATCGTGTAAATTCGCTTAATGGGCTGTCGAAATAATATAAAAATGTTATTTTTGTCCTCATTTTCGATACAATTCGTTCATATCAAATTAAAACCGCATAACCATATCGGATGCAAAATCTGTTTAAACCTTACGACCAATTTCAAAAAAGACATATTGGCATTCAGGAGCGCGATTGCGCCGAGATGCTTCAAACCATTGGGGTCAAATCGTTGGATGAGTTGATTGACCAAACGGTGCCTTCTGCGATTCGTTCGCGCAAACCGTTGCATTTGCCCGATGCGTTGACGGAATTCGAGTACCTCAAAGATTTGAAAGAGACCGCAAGTCTTAACAAAGTGTTTACCAATTTTATTGGGCAGGGCTATTTTGGGACGATTACGCCTGCGGTTTTGTTGCGCAATATTTTTCAAAATCCGGGTTGGTACACGCAATATACGCCTTATCAAGCCGAAATTGCGCAAGGGCGTTTGGAGGCTTTGTTGAATTATCAAACAATGGTGTCGGATTTGACGGGTTTGCCGATTGCGAATGCGTCGTTGTTGGACGAAGCGACGGCGGCGGCGGAAGCGATGGCAATGTTTTTTGCTTGGCGCAATAAAAAGGTGAAAGACGAGCCTTTAAGCGATTTTATCGTTTCGGATAAAGTATTGCCTGCGACGATTGATGTATTGAAAAGTCGAGCTAAACCGTTGAAAATCAATGTTATCGTCACCAATATTCAAAAAATTGTTTGGACAAATAAAACCTTTGGGCTGCTTTTGCAATATCCAAATATGGATGGTGCGGTGGAGGATTATCGGGCTTTGACCGCAGAGGCGGCGGCAAAACAGGTCTATGTGACAGTTGCGACGGATTTATTGAGTCTTGCGTTGTTGCAGCCGCCGGGAGAATGGGGTGCGGATGCTGTGGTCGGCAATTCGCAACGGTTTGGAGTTCCGATGGGTTTTGGCGGACCGCATGCAGCGTTTTTTGCGACGAAAGAGGAGTTTAAACGCGTGATTGCGGGTCGAATTATCGGCGTTTCGACGGATGCGCATGGCAAACCTGCCCTCCGAATGGCGTTGCAAACCCGCGAACAACATATTCGCCGCGAAAAAGCGACTTCTAATATTTGTACGGCACAAGCGTTGTTGGCGATTATGGCGGGGATGTACGCGGCGTATCATGGGCAGGCGGGCATTCGGGCGATTGCCGAACGGGTGCATCAATCGACGATTGCTTTAGAAGCGGCTTTGGCGAGATTGGGTTTTAAAAATAGCAATATTAATTATTTCGATACGTTGAAAATCATTGCACCGCCCGACGTGTTGCGCAAAATCCAAAAAATTGCGTCGGATTCGGGGGTGAATTTCCATTTTTGTTTGAATTATTTGACGATTAGTTTGGATGAAACGCATCATCGCAACGAGTTAGAAAAAGTCGTGAAGATTTTTGCGCAAGCGGCGACGAATAGTTTTGGGAATTCGGCTTTTGATTTTGGTTTAGATATTCCAAAAAATAATACGAAAATTGGACAACCGCGTACAACTTCGTTTTTGACCCATCCTGTTTTTAATTCGTATCATACGGAAACGGAAATGATGCGTTATCTTAAACGATTGGAAACCAAAGACTTATCTTTGACACATTCGATGATTTCGTTGGGTTCTTGTACGATGAAGTTGAATGCGGCGGCGGAATTATTGCCTGTGAGTTGGGAAGCGTTTGCGAATATTCATCCTTACGCGCCTGCCCGTCAGACGAAAGGTTATTTGAAAATCATTCATGAATTGGAGCAATGGTTGTGCGAATGTACGGGTTTTGATGCGTGTTCGTTGCAACCGAATTCGGGTGCGCAGGGCGAATATGCAGGCTTATTGGTGATTCAGGCGTACCACGAGGCGAAAGGCGATATGGATAGGAAGATTGCGTTGATACCTTCGTCGGCACATGGCACGAATCCTGCCTCTGCGGTGATGGCGGGGATGGAGGTTGTGGTCGTTGCGTGCGATGAAAAAGGCAATATTGATTTGACGGATTTGACGATGAAAGCGGATATATATGCAAATAAATTATCCTGTTTGATGGTGACGTATCCTTCGACGCATGGGGTTTTTGAGACGGAGATTAAAACAATTTGTAAAATCATCCACGACAGGGGCGGGAAAGTATATATGGACGGCGCGAATATGAATGCACAAGTGGGTTTGACGAGTCCGGGCAAGATTGGGGCGGATGTTTGCCATTTGAATTTGCATAAAACGTTTGCGATTCCACACGGGGGCGGCGGTCCTGGCATGGGACCGATTTGTGTGAACAAAAGTCTTGCGCCGTATTTGCCGAGCCATCCCGTGTTGCGGACGGGCGGACGGAATGCGATTAAAGCCATTTCTGCCGCGCCTTATGGGAGTGCGAGTATTTTGTTAATTTCTTATGGTTATATCAAAATGCTTGGTAGTGAAGGCGTTACGAATGCCACTAAATATGCCATTTTAAATGCAAATTATATTAAAGCGCGTTTAGAAAATGCTTATTCGGTGTTGTTTTCGGGCGAAAACGGGCGCGCTGCACATGAATTAATTTTGGATTTGCGTCCTTTTAAATCGGTGGTTTCGGCGGAAGATGTCGCAAAACGATTGCCCGATTACGGTTTTCATGCACCGACGTTGAGTTTTCCAGTGGCGGGGACGATTATGATTGAGCCGACGGAAAGTGAATCGAAAGCGGAATTAGACCGTTTTTGCGATGCATTGTTGGAAATTCGGAACGAAATTGATGAAATTGCGGCTGGAAAATATCCTTTGCACGATAATGTTTTGTCAAATGCGCCGCATCCGTGCGAAATTTTGACGGCAGATGAGTGGAAATATCCATACAGTCGGGCAAAAGCGGCATATCCATTGGCGTATTTGCGGTCGGGACATAAATTTTGGGCGAGCGTCGGGCGCGTGAACAATGCGGCGGGCGATAGGAATTTAATTTGTACGTGTCCGCCGATTGAGTCCTATAATACAGCAAACGCGGTGCATTAAAATACAGGTTCGCAAGGTCGTCGGGGTTTAAACCCCGACGACCTTATATTTCGATTTTTAACAATTCGTTCATCTATAAAAATACCAATTAAAATTTTATATGTTTATACGAAGTATAGAATTTTTACGCGGCATGTATTTTTTTTTGAATCGATTTTACCGCCAAAGCCGCCGAATCCAACCTTTATTGCGCCGTTTCAAAGCAGATTTTTGGCAAAACGAACCTTTAAACGATGATTTATGGCGGCGAATGCAACGATACGCAACTTTAATGCCTGTGGCAGTAGGCGATTTATACTGTCTATTGCGCGGTTATCCGATGTCTGCCCGAGAACGCGAAATGCAAGATTATTTAAGTTTATTTACGCCTGTTTACGACGAATGGTTTGATAATCAAGCACTTAAATATGAAGA
>JBDKKX010000290.1:0-7121 GCA_039795795.1 Bacteroidota bacterium
AGGAGCGATTTAAGGTAGATTCGGTGACTGGGGTTAAGTCGTAACAAGGTAGCCGTACCGGAAGGTGCGGCTGGAATACCTCCTTTTATAGAGAACTCGTTGTGACTATCGCCTGTACTTCTAAGAAGCTGGCTTTCAGTCTCAACAAAAATGTTCTGATTTTTTTCTTTTTTTTCTTAGTCTCTCTCCTTTTTTCATCGAAACTTTTAATGAAATATATCAACTTGCATTTCGTCTTTGGACTTTTTGCAAGTTTTTTTTGATTTTTTTGGCAACGAGTGGCGGAAAACGAAGATTTGACGTTTTAAACAACGAATCCTCGCTCTCCGAAAAACTCCTTCGGGGGATTAGCTCAGCTGGCTAGAGCACCTGCCTTGCACGCAGGGGGTCAAGAGTTCGAATCTCTTATCCTCCACTCTTTCAAACAAAGCGGTATTTGGAAACTTCGGTTTCTAAATACCGCTTTGTGTTTTCACGAAATTGCAGTAACTTTGATTTAAAATACAACAAAATGAAGCAATTTATCATCACAGTCAAATCCGAAAGCGCGGCACAAGCATTAGAAGCCTTTCTTAAAACCATTGGCGACATGGAACAAGAACATCATGTCACCGATGTGGACGCAAACCATTTACCTAATTTAGTCCGAGGCAATTATAAGCCGACGGACACACCATCTGATTTTGCAGGCATTTGGAAAAATCGGAATCGTAGGAGCAAGTCGTGACTCTGTGCTGTGTACATATCTTTTCAACGCAATTTGAATCTGTTTTTTGCACATGGACAACACATGCTTTAAAAAAATAAACGTGTAAATCGCTTTAAAGACTTTCCTTCCCTACAAGTATTATTGGCTCGATGAATTTTCTGTTGCCAATAAAATTTGGGTAAAAATGTTTCTTGAATTTGCTTGAATCCAAGCGGCGATACGACCACTAACCAACCTGCACCCGCATCACTATATAGATGTGGCGGAAACATATTTAAATAACCATTCGCCCAATAAATAGATGCTGCCATAAAATTGCCTTTTGAATCTTGCCAACCCAATAATCTATTGTGACAAGGTTGCCAACCTAAATAGCGGGCTACCGTTGGATTAAATGCAAGCCAATGCCCTGAAACCTCCTTCCAATTTAAGTTGTCTGTTCTTTGAATGATAAGAAACGAATTATTATTTTGCAAATTGTAGTAATTGCTAATTTTTAATTGGAATTCAGGTTCAAATATAAAATAATCCTTGACATATTCTTGCTCCTTTAATGCCAATTGAGACATATAAGTTTCCTTCGCCTCCCCCCAATGCAAATTTTTAACCACTGTGTATTCTCCAATGACTACGTTCTGATTGAAATGTATCAAATGAGGATTTGCCAATCGCTCTGCATTTTGAATTTCCTCTAACCAATTCGTACTCAGCCCGCGATCTTCATATTTACTTCCACCTAACACAGGAATAAAAGAGGGTTTCGGTACGAGGGGAAAAAAAGCAGCAGAATAATCCGCCGAAGTAAATAATTGTAATAGATAACGTTCTCTTATATCTATTTTTCCTACATCTATCAGTTCTGCGACCAAATGAAATAACGCTTTTTTTGCAATCATAACCCTATTTCTTGGAAAACTTTCGTTGAGCCGTACCGCTTCTAATTTGTGATGCAATTGTTTTTCGGCATCTAATGACCAATCAGACGGATTGCCAATCGTTTTCATCCATTGATGATGTCGGTACAAAAGATTCATTTCCTCTATTCCAGCCGCTTCCGCTAATAAGTTCAGCAAGAAGCGAAAGGGGCGAATCGTATCTATTGGATTGTTAATATCAACTTCAGTATAAGGGGTTTGTCTATCCATTTGCAGATAAGCAGGCAAATCTAAAACCAGTGCATAAATCGGCGGAAGCGATATTGGTGCTATTTTAGGCTTCGGAACTGCTAAATAATCTAATATCAATCGCGCATTAGTTCTAAATAAATAGTTTTTAGAAACACTTAATTCTATTGCAACTAGTTTAAAATCAATTAATTGCGTCGCTTTAAGTTCCCACAGATGCATCATTACATCGTGGACTAAATCGGCATTCGATTCGATATTTAAGGGCAATGCTGTCAAACGGCGCAAAGTGTGGATTTCGCCCTTGTGAATGTTGAGTGCCAAGATCTTCCGCGCCTGCTCAGACATCACTGGAATCGGATGCACCGACAGATACAATAAATAATCTATTAAAGCGGCAAGCGGCAATGGGTCGGACACTTCGGACGAAGGCAAATCCATGATCGGAGGGCTATTGGACATCAAGCGTTTCAAATAATCCCATATTTCCGCCCAGACAGGCAATAATTTATCAGCATCCGATTTCAACAACGGTACGATTTTGTGGAATTCTGACAAATAACCATTAAACCATTTGGATCGAACAAGATCATCAGACAATAGAGTAAAAGTTTGTTGAGCAGCCGCTTGAGAATCTATTTTTTTCAGTGCGTTCAAAGCAATGATGCGTGTGCCGCCGTCTATGTACGCTATCCAATTCGATGATTTTTCTAAACTCGTTTGTGCAAGGGTTTTTGCCGCGCCGATTTCGCCTAATTGGAACGCTCTTTCACTGCATTTTGCATAAAAAAGACAGATTCTATAATCTTTGATTTCGATTATTTTAGTTAAAGTCCATATATCCGCTACTGAAATTTGAGGCAATATTTTATCCAAAACGGGCAACCAATCAAAAGAAGACTTGAGTTTATCTTCGGCACGCAAAAGCCTTACAAAAGATTTAAAATCTTGAACTTCCTCTAAAACAGCTGCTTCGGATATGGGACGATTATCCGTACTTAAAATCAACTGATTGGGATGCCTCGAATCGGGATGGGGATTTTCGGGTATGGTGAAGCTGGGGCAAAAGTCTAATATATTGACATTCAATGATTTACAAACTCTTTCTACACCTGCTAACAAAGTGGGACGCGATTCTTTCAATGCCTTAATTTGTATAGCGTGCACGAACTGTGGCAGGTAAACCGTGCCAAACCGATCGGGGGCAAGTTCATGAGCCTTGCGCAACAAGGGTTCTAAAATCGGGCAATAGTGACCTGTCCGAATCCATAAAAATAATTCTAAATACAAATTGCTGATACATATAAACGTTATTTCTGTAGTGATGTGGGCAATAAAGCATTCTATAAAACAATTCATACCCGTTTGAAATCCAATTAAACCTTGATTCAAAAGCCAAATCAATTGGTTGTAACCCACTGTGAAATTCCATTGAAAGGTTGCTTCCAATAATTCTATCGAATAATTGGCGTTTTCGGTGGAGGCTTCTACGTGTGCGAGGTGCGATAAAAACCAATGGATGGTTTCAATCCCTTGAGATTTGGACAATTCAGGCAAAATCAGTTTCAACCAAGTCACCCAACTCGAAAATTGCTCATCTTTTCGGGATTCTACACCCATCGCAGTCGTAATAACCTTGCGCAAAGCGATAGTGGCTTGAGTGTCTTCTTTAAGGTCGAGCCATAACTGAGTTTGCTCTAAATATTCTTCGACCCGTTCGTGAATTGTTTGATTTGCTTTTATAAGAGATTGATTAACAAGCAATTGTGTTTTTAACGGGGCGGGATTATACCCATTGACATGCAACGATTCGAGGACAGCCCGTTGATCTTTGGAATCCCAATATATAGGATTTTGTTTAAATTCATCCCACAAATAGTCTCCTAATGCCTCCAAATGCACGGGACTAAGTTGCGCAACCGCGTAAATCAAGTAATCAAAATAATCCTTTTTAACCCTAATGATGAAATAAGGATAGTTCGGGTCTATCTCCCTAAAATTTTGGTAATAAAAAGTTACAATGGGTTTTACACGCCGCACAATATTTATAGAAAGGTTCCTTTGCAGGATGCCATCGGTTAAAATCTCTGCGATTTGATATAATTTGCGCTCAAACGCTCCTAATAAAACTTCATCCTTCCCCCTTAGAGCATTCGGTAATGCCTCTGCCATCTTAAGTGATTTGTTATGTAACAATCGCAATTTGCTCAAAATGACGAACAATGCACAGACATTCCAATCCTCAACAGTATGCCTATTTTGCCTTAGCACAGACTCAAGTTTAATATCTTTGACCCATTCCAATGCCATATCTGTGCTTTTATGGACTTTGTATAGTAAATTAGCAATATATATTTTGATTTCATTATCAGTGTTTTCTTTTGTAAAATGTGTTAAAATTAAATTTAAATACTTTTTCGACACATCATAAAGCTTGTTTTCAATACAAAATTCTACAGCAGACTTGAGTAAATAAAATATATTTTGCTCCAGCGTTTGTAAAAGAGCAATGATTTTATCGAAACTATCCCATTTTTTCAATTCAATTAAAGTGTCTGCAAACTGGTAAAGTAACTTAGGTTGTAGTTCGCGTTGGTCTTCAGCATTTAAATTGGTCTGCTCTGCAAATTTTATATTTAAAATTTTATCAATTATAACTGCCTCATCCATAAAGTAAATTGCACACTTTACCCAATGAATAAGCACCGCTTCTATATCTTCTCGATAATATCTTTCTGGAATGAAGATACCTTGTTCTCTAATGCAACTGGGATACGCAAGGTTGAATAACAAACTACTTTCAACAGGATGTCCTTGCCGAATGAACTCAGGAATCACCTTCAAAACAGCTTCTGGCGCGGCGATTAACGCATTTTCATTGCGCAAAAACGAAAGTGCTTCGGCTTTGAGCCCCAATTGGAGTAATAAGGGAACCCATTTTTCTACTTCCAAATAACGGCTTCTGCGTTCCAATTCCGTCAAACCACCTAAAAAACGAGTCAATAATGGTACATTTTGTTGTTTTTGAGCGATTTTCACACCCAACAACGCATCTTCACGGATTTCGGCAGCAGGACGAAACGCTAATAATTGTTCTATAAATCGTTCTGGGTGTACTTTTTCCATAAATTCCGCATATAATTCGGCATGGAAAAGATGATAATTTTGTTTCCAAGCAGGTTGACTTTTGGAATTTTGATAATAAACCGCAAGTTGCTGATGAAAATCCACCTCCTTTTGCGAGTCGAATTCCCCTGTCAAATCGCTAATGGTTGTATTGGAAAGCAAAAATTGTTTAAATGAATTGTGGAAAAAAGACCAAATCCCATTGGTTTTATTAAAAAGAAACAACATTTTCGCTCGAAAAATACTCAATACCTGTCGGTCATATTTCCATTCCTCCAAAAAAGAAATGGGAATGCTCCCATTTATGCGTGCAATTAAACCCATAAAATCCGTTAAAGTAATATTCGCTTGAAACGCTTCCCAAATGTTTCTGTAATAGGTGTCAATGGAACCGTTGATCGGCATCGAAGCATCAATCGTTGCATCCACTTCGGCAGATTGTCGAATCATTTCAGTCAAGTACGCTAAATACAACGGATGTCCTTGAGATTTTTCATATAATTTTAATTTCAAATTATCGGATAAAGTTATTTTCAAATCGCTTTTTTCGAGATAATTCATTACTTCGGGTTTGCTCAAAGCACGGATGGAAATCGTACGGTCTGTATTTTTATATTCTTTTTTTATTTCATATGCAATGTCTTCAAAATCATAAGATTGACTTCCAAGCACGAGGTACACACCCGTCGGAATTTCTTGCGGATGAGGCAGTTCTCGCAAGAAACTTTGAATCATAGTTGCCGCATTTTTGCTATATTCTCTCGGGACGTGATCCAAACCATCAATAATGATAATTGTTTTTTTGCCTTCTTTTTGAAACTTTTGACTGGCATATTTGAGTTGGTTGAAGAAAATGCGCTTCAAAAAAATCAAATCTCGATAAGGTGCAACGCTTTCTCCATATATACCACTGGATTTCAGGGCGATTACCAAATCGAAAAACAATTGAGTGGCATCTCCTCGCTGTGCATAATTGAGGCGCGAGCCTGGATTATTAAAATCGAAAGCATAATATTTAAAAACAAAGTCCGTTAAATTTTGAGCCCAAGCGGTCAGCAATGTGGATTTACCTGTGCCTGGACCGCCAACCAAAAACAAATAGCCACTTGAAAAAGTATTTAATTTCGCATTCAATGCCGAAATGGTAGCTTGAATCGGTTGATATTTATTCCAATCCACGACCAAATCATGATTGAAAGTGGTTTGAAAACGGTTTTCCCAATTCAACGCTTTCAGAATTTCGAGGCGCGTAAAATGAATTTGTTTGCTTCGATTCCCAACTTGCCCCTGTATAAACCGCGAAAATTGTTGTAAATCCTCATATTGTTGGGGTTGAAACGGTGGATTTCTGTGGTACGTGTGCCAAAAACGGAAATCGCACATGAAAGTCCTCCAAGTGGCTTCGTCCAATGAAGTTTCCTTCCTCAACGCTTCAATTACAGGTATCCATTTGTCCTCAATGGGCTGCTTTGAGTTATATTTTTTCAACACTTCCCGTTCAAAGTCAGCGAAAGTATCTACTTTATGAGAAGGAATTTCACTATCTTGGGATAAAGGTTTATTGGTTAGCAAAGTCGGGAATATTTTTTTACCCGAAGCATGGGGTAAAGTTTGAATTTCTTGCCAACTCTTAACAATTTTAATCAAAAGTTTAGAAAAGTCGCTGAAAGACAATTGTTGTTTATCATCATTTGTCCACTTGATTTGATACGCGTAAATCGCATCAGGCGTTGCGTATTGCACATCGTCCAATTGCCCCGCATAAGTATCTGCAATTCGGATCCATTCAAGGTTATGCAGTAATTTTTCATAAGCAAATTCAGCAAAAATATCATATTGAGCATTGTAACCTATCATCGCTGCCCGTTCGCCTTGTGAGGAGTCGGCTATCTGTGTATCAGGTAGAATAATGTTTGATGTGATAGGTTTTTTAGTTTGCTTTTTTGCCATAAATACCTGTTTTTGATTAATTTATAAATGAAAATGTAATAATATATATTCTTACTATTAGTTGCTCACTTTCCGCCCCTTTTGGGCGAAATTAGGCAACCAATAGTTAACAGCCACTCTACATGATAAAACTTAGATGCAATAGAAATTGAGTTAAAAAAAAGTTAAAAGCGATCGAAAAATCAAAAATCGTTTCGGTTAGGGCATAAAAA
>JBDKKX010000291.1:0-7103 GCA_039795795.1 Bacteroidota bacterium
TAACAACAAGCCAATGGTATTCGGCAAGTTTTGAAAATAAGAATACAACCAGCGACCGCGTTGCGTTTCAACCGCGTCACCTGTTGTCACTTTTTCGTCATAAACGAGTGCATCTTTTGCATAAACGATTTTCTCTTTTTGATACAGCAAATAGTTTTGCAAAATCTTATCTTCTTGCAACATTTTTTTCCCAAGATGTTTGCCCGTTTCAATCGCGGGAGAAGTCAAATATCCTCTGTATAAACCTGTTTCAACTGCCATGCCCGAACCAGAAATAACAGAGGATGACCCCAATAAATACGGAACATATCTCTCAATATAATTTTTATAAAACTCTCCTAATGAATCCATTGCAGCAAAAGTCGTATCTAAATTCTTTGCTGTTCGCTGCCCCTGAATTGAGGTATAGCCACTATTGGCATATTCATTTACGATTTTTAAAAAATCAGGATGTGCCAAATTATCCGCATCGTAAATCACAGTAAAATCGTGCGGACGGCGATAATGATCCATTCCATGAATAATAGACTTTACCTTCAAATTCAACGGCTCTTCTGGACGCAAAACCATTAATCTATCATCATAAATATCCCAGTTTTGAATGTCACAATTATCCGCAATCAAGTAAATCAAATGATTTTGATGCGTTTGCTTCAACAAGGATTGAACGAGTGGTTTTGCAATTTCGGCATTGCGATACGCGGTGATGATATTTCCAAAATCATACTCCTGCAAAGGACGACGCACTTTTAATCGCTCTCTACTGAATAAGGATAGAAACACCATTACAAATGGAAAAACCAAAAAGACAATTAAAATAAATGTTATCGCATAGCATAAAATTATCATAAAAAATTGGTTTTCAATAGTTTAAAGAATTGTAATTGTTGTCTTAGCATTGTTTTTAGGATTCGTATGAATGCAAATCATACGAATCCTAAAACATAAAATGTTTTTTTTAACTTCGCACAACTGAGGGAACTAACACCGCATCTTGCGGATGCGTGCTGGAAAATGCGTCTGAAACGTTCCACCAAACGGCTTGAATAAATACTTTTGCATGTTTCCACTCACTCCTCATAGCGTACCGAAGTAGGTTTTTAGGAATCGTGAAAAATACTAAAAACAGAGCAAACAATATCAAGGAGATCCCCCCCATATTGCGTCTCATAAAATAAATACGATTTCGATTGAGGTAATATGTTTTCAATGGACTCGACGGACCGACGGTGACGGATTCTTTATGATAAACTTTTGCATTGGGTTCAACCCAACATTCATAACCTGCTTTCCGAATGCGGGCGCACCAATCTAATTCTTCATAGTATAAGAAAAAATCATCCGCCATCCAACCCACATCGCCAGCAACTAATCTTGGAACCATCATCGCTGCCCCGTGTGCATACGCGCTTGGCTTCGCAATTTTATATTGCCCTTTATCCAATTCCTTCTCTCCAATGGTTCGATTACGCGCTGTCACCGAATTAACTTCTGTTGTCCCCGCGTATTGAATCAAATCAGGAGCAATCCCTTTTTTCTCATTGTAGTAACATAACAAAGGACTTGCAATGCCTAATTTTGGACGATTCCCAAATAAAGTCAACAATTTTTCTAAACAACCATCGGTTAATTCCGCATCATTGTTGATGAAAAATAAAAAATCTCCTTTTGCAACCCGAACCGCCAAGTTATTACCCCCCGCAAATCCCAAATTTTGTTCGCTAATAATCACTTTTACCTCTGGATAATGCTGCATCAAATGAAATTTCGGATTTTCACGCGAAGCATTGTCCACGACAAAGATTTCAACATTTTTGTAACTATTGCGCCGAATAGAATCCAGTAACTCACAAGTCAAACCCAATTGATTGTAATTTACTGTAATGATACTGACCAAAGGTTGAGTGTCCACAGTGTTGAATGATTTATAAGTTGTTATATAATAGTTAAAAGAACTTTGAATAAAAAGTTTACAGGTTCGTGGTTCGTTGTCAATGAAGCTATATTAACAAAAAGTACCACGAACCGTGTGTAAACTTAAATCAAACATTTTCTTTCTGGAACAAAGCCGGTATTGTTTTTAAAATCAATTTGATGTCGTACCAAACTGAATAATTTTTTGCATAAGTCAAGTCCAAACCAATGCGTTCTTCAACGCTCATCGCCCCACCTTTTCCCCGTTTCGTGACTTGCCACAAGCCCGTCATGCCCGCCGGGGCGAGAAAACGCAATGCCCACTCATCACTTGTCAATTGTTCCGCCTCGTACAAAGGCAATGGGCGATTCCCCACCAAAGACATATCGCCTTTCAACACATTGAACAATTGAGGCAACTCATCAATGCTCGAATTGCGAATAAATTTCCCAATCCGCGTAATGCGCGGGTCATTCGCAATTTTGACAAAAGTAGGTCCCGTACCCTTATTGTCATACTGATTCAAATGCTGCAAATCCTTCAATCGCTTATCTGCATCTGGAAACATAGACCTAAATTTCCAAAAATCGAACACTTGATAGCCAACGCCTGCCCGCTTCGAGCGATAAAAAATGGGACCGCGAGACTCTAATCGAATTAAAATAGCAACAATTAAGAACAATGGACTTAATATCAATAAAATAATCGTCGCGCCAATTACGTCAAACAAGCGTTTCGACAAAGGCATTTCAAAAACCTCTTTGGGTTCTGTTTCGCCGCGCCCTATTTCCGCTTGTATTTCCTGTTTAAATACATATAAAAATTCAATCCGATTAAAAATATTTGCCCAATCTAATGGGATAGTATATATGTCATCAATGCCATGTTTAATACCTTCTTTATCAATCTTTTGCGCATTATCAGCAATGGCAATCAAAGGTACATTTTTTAAAAAGGGGTTTCGACTTAAGGCTTTTGGTAATGCAAAATCATCTTTGCAAAGTAAATTGTAATCCACAATCAGGGCATAAGGACGCTCCAAAGATTGGCGAATCGCAAAAATCGCCTCAGTTTGTCGCAAATGCTTGACCCGAACTGTCCCGTCCAAAGACGGGTCAGTTCGCATCGCTCCTATAATGCGGTCACTATTATCCAAAATAAATACATCTTTTTGTAGTTTAGATGTGGGTGCTATTGCGGTCATAGTTGGTACAAGTATCCTATAGTGATGTTTTTAGTTATTTAACAGTTTAAATGTCAAAGGCTTATGCTGCTGCTACTGCACCAACATTTACCTGTTTCAAGATTTTGCGCACTTTATCTTTCAACGATACTGGGTTGAAAGGCTTCTGAATATAATTTTGAATCCCTAATGTGAACGCTTCAATGATGTCGTCTTCGTCGTCATTTGCAGTCAGCATCATAACTGGAATGTCTTTATACAAGCCACTTCGATTGATTTGGCGCATAAAATCCAATCCATTAAGGCGCGGCATATTAATATCCAAAATAATCATATTTGGAATATTGCCAGCAGCCAACCATGCCATGCCTTCGATACCGTCTTTTTTCGTAACGACGCTGTAATTTTCAGCCCGAAACGTCGTTCCAAGTAGAAGTCTCACGGAATCGTGGTCTTCTAAAATTAAGATGTTTGTTTTTTGTTTTGTCATTATCAAAACCGAATCTAAGTAGGTTAAAAAGATAATGAAACGAATCGTAAAAAATAATTTTTTACAAAAGGTTGCATTGAGTCAAGGGCTTGGTTTAAGGGATGACAATACGAACCTCTGTGTTATCCATACAAGATGAGACAACACATAATTACTTTTCAATACACTTAAATTGTTGATTTCAGTCTAAAACAAGGCTATTGTACAGTCGGCTATAACAATTCTAAAAAATAATGTAAATCCATCATTCAAGGAATGAACGCCATATTAAATAAATATGGCTAAATCATATATATTCCAAAAAGTATAAAATTTCCACAAGCTACGCAGTTCAGGAGTTATAAATTTTCGACTGTAATGTTGCACTTTGTTTGTTCCCTCCATGGGTGTAAATGATTGTTCCTCTTAGCCTATTAATAACGATGCAAAGATAAAGCCGATTTTAAGGTTTTGCAAATTTTTTTACAAAAACCAGTCACATTTTTTATACTTACATAAGATTTTATTTGTTTTGAAATGCGTAAAAAAAATGAATTGTGGTTTTGTTTTATTCTATTTTAAATCATATAATTTTGAAATTAGAAATAATTTAAAATTATAAATAATGATTTATTCATTATAATAGCAATTTTATTTTTTTTAAATATTAAAATTTCAAAAAACAAGATAAATAGATAATTTTTTTATTTTATTCAATAAATACCAGATTATCACACATGCAATGTCACAGAAAAATATTTTTTGGGGTCACAAAAAAAAATATTTTTTATCGGGTTTATGGACAGAAAGTAAGTCGTTGACCTGTCTGCGTTGCATCCCAAACGCCTTTGCAATAGGCTAAATGTCCACTTACGAGGGTTGCCTCTACCCTACCCTGCATGGTTTCGCCTTCTAGTGGAGACCATCCACATTGATAAAAAATATTGTCTTTATTAATAATCTGTATTTTTTTTACATCTAAAATTGCCAAATCTGCCCAATATCCTTCTCGAATATAGCCGCGTTTTTCCATTTTGAAACATTCCGCAGGTGCATGGCACATCTTTTCTACGATTTTTTCCAATGAAATCATGCCTTTGTGATAAAAAGATAGCATCAGCAAAATCCCATGTTGTACCAAAGGCAATCCAGAAGGCGCGTTCCAATAGGGTTGCATTTTTTCTGCCCATGTATGCGGGGCATGGTCGGTTGCAATAATATCTAATTGATTGTTTAACAAGGCTTTAAATAAAGCAGTTTGATGTTCTGCTCCTTTGATGGCGGGATTACACTTGATGAGGTTTCCTAATTTAGCGTATTGGTCGGCGTTGTAATATAAATGGTGTACACAAACTTCTGCTGTAATCCGTTTTTCGGAAATGGGCGCGGATTTGAACAATTTTAACTCGTCTTGGGTGGAAATATGCAAAATATGCAAACGAGTTTGATGCTTTTGAGCCAGTTCAACTGCCATTTGGGAGGATTTTAAACAAGATGCCGCGCTTCTAATCACGGGATGATGTTGTGCAGTGACTTCAAAATTGGGGGTTTCTTGGGCTTTTTGTTTGAAAAGTTGCGTATTTTGACGAATTGTCGCTTCATCTTCGCAATGGGTGGCAATCAACATCGGGCATTTGGCAAACAAATTTTCTAATGTTTTTTCGTTGTCCACCAACATATTACCCGTACTGCTACCCATAAATACTTTAATACCACAGACTTGTCGTGCATTGGTGCGCAATACTTCTTCCAAATTGTCATTGGTCGCGCCCATGAAAAACGAGTAATTGGCTAAGGAAGTTCGAGCAGCAATTTGGTATTTTGCTTCCAACAAAGGTTGCGTAACCGACGGCGGATTGACATTCGGCATTTCCATAAACGACGTTACGCCGCCTGCAACGGCTGCTCGCGCTTCGCTTTGAATGGTTGCTTTATGCGTCAAACCCGGCTCGCGGAAATGTACTTGGTCGTCAATGATGCCCGGTATGACATGTTTTCCAGTCGCATCATATTCAATATCTGCAATTGTATTGATTTGATTATCAATGCGTTCGATACGACCTTTGCGGATAAAAAGGTCTTTTTGCTCTATTTTGCCTTCATTGACGAGGTGAGCATTGCGGATTAGGATGGTTTTCATAAATGATAAATGGTTGTTTTTGAACCGCCCAATCAACAAAAAAGATACAAGAAGGTTGTTATTTTAAAGCCTGTTCGTTGAAAATTTACGCTGGTGATACAATTGGAACGCGGAGGACACAGATTTTACGGATTTTACATATGTGCAAATATTTTTATTTCAAAAAAAAATCCGTGCAAATCTTAAAAATCCGTAAAATCTGTGTCCTCCGCATTCCAATTGTATCACAATTGTTTTAAGCGTTCACTTCTTTTTCCAATTCTTCAAAAAATTGTCGAGAAAGCATATTGGCAACTGGCGTAATCACGCGCCCCCCCATAATCGCTAACGTACCAGTCAATTTGACATCGCCTGCAAAACTCACTTCCGTTTTCGTGGCAGAAAGCGGTTTTAAGTGCATGTTCACGACAGCATGTGCTGTGCCGACTTTGCTCGTCTGTTGAACCACCAATTTAAAACTTTCGGGTTCAGCTCTATCGGTTACTTTAAGATTTCCAGAAAAAGAACTGGAAACGGGTCCAATTTTGACAACCGCAATAGCTTTATAGTTATCGTCGTCGATGCGTTCCAAGCGCGTGATACCGGGCGTGATGCGCGCCAACGTATCGGGATCCATCATCATATTCCAAATCGTTTGCGCAGGCGCATTGACCGTATGAAGTCCTGTGAGCGTCATAATTAATAATTTTTTTTTAAGGTAATATTTCAAAACAATTGTTAAAAAACGTCTGGTTAGACCCTGCAAAGATAGAATTTAAACCTATATTTCACGAAAATAATTTTTGCGGTTGTCCAAGATTTTTGCCTCTTTTTTTACAATCAGCATTATAAAATAGCCGCCAAAATACTACTTTCGCGCTTTCAAAGGATGAATCACTAATAATGAATGATGAATGATAAATGATAAATGATGAATGATGAAGTCATTAATTTTATAAATACCGAATAATCAATTATTTATAAAATAAATTATTTCGTCATTCATCATTCACCATTCATCATTTATCCTTCATCATTTGTCATTCACCGTTCATCATTTATTAATCATCATTATGTCTAAAGTTTTAATTATCGGTGCAGGCGGAGTCGGTCAAGTGGTGGCTCATAAATGTGCGCAACATCCGTCCGTTTTCTCTGAAATCATGCTGGCGAGTCGCACCAAGTCGAAATGTGATAAAATTGCCGCAGGTATTGAAGCCAAATATGGTGTCCATATCAAAACGGCTAAGATTGACGCGGAAGATGTGCCTGCTTTGGCGCGTTTGATGAAGCGTTTTAAACCTAAAATGGTCATCAATGTCGCCTTGCCTTATCAGGATTTGACGATTATGGATGCGTGTTTGGAAGCGGGGGTTCATTATTTGGACACTGCCAATTATGAACCGAAAGAAGTGGC
>JBDKKX010000292.1:0-7082 GCA_039795795.1 Bacteroidota bacterium
TCTTCGACAGGATATTTTAATTTTATATATACGCCCAAAATTAGGACAATAAATAATCCCACTTCCAATAAAAAATCTTTCCATGACTTACCTTTTTGATAGGGTTGAGTCGGTGTCTGCCCCGACACAGCAAGGTCTTCTACGAAAGACGGATATTCTGAATTAACTTGATGTTTGATGATACTGTCTGTCACCCGATTCGCGCTGTCTAATGAAAATTGACGACGCGCTTGGTCTGCAGCACGTTGATTGGCTTGGGATTTAGGCTCATCGAAAAGGGCAAATGGGTCATCTAGATTTAAAGAAAGTGTTGATTCAGAATGAATTAGATAATTTTCAATTAATTTTTCTAAAATTTGAGTGGACCGAATTTGATATTTTGTCTCCTCAAAAACGTCCTTATGAAACGCAAAAAGGTTGAAAAGTTGAATAGATACATGGGTACTGCCCTTATTTTCATCCACTGAAAGCATCAATTCCCCATTCATTAACTGCGGATATTGCAAATAATAGCCAGCAGGAACCCGATTAAATAATGCCCAAGCGGTTGAATCGCCTTGCCCTTCTGCGTTGCAATGCGTTCCTAAACCAATTTTTTCAGATTGGATAATACCACTATTTTTATCCACTACTTTGATAGAAATGCCATTATCCACAAAAAGTGTCACTATTTTGCGCCAAATTTGGTCTTTTGACAAAGTGGTTGTAAAGGTGTACGGCGCAGGCGTTTGTAAAAATGGTGTTGCGAGAACGCAATAAACCATTAAAATTAAGTTAAAAAATCGCATGTGAAGGTTTGTTTAATCAAACAAAGATTTGAGATGCCTTATTTTTAAGTGAAAAATGAGGCACGTCAAAATTACAATATATTTTTAAACAAATATGATTTTTGTTGTTACGAAAAAGTTAAAAACTATTTTGAAAATTTGTCCATTTGCCAAATGATTTTTGTTGTTTATTTACTGCAATTTGGGTATTTTTTAGATATTTAAAAAAAATATGTATTTAAAATTGCGATTTTATGGTTGGGAAAAAGATACAAATTCGGATTTCTTTTATAATTTTATGTTGTATTTGTATTGTTGGTATCTAAAACGAAAAGTCATTTATATTTGAACCTATATTTTTGAAATGAATTCATTGATTTTCAATGAGTTAGCAAAAGTATAAATTTTATTCAGCATATTTAAACAAGTGTAGCAGCTCAACAAAATGAAAAAAAGCAAAAAAATGGGTATGTGGCTATTGTTAGCCACTCTTGTTCAATTACCCTTATCGGAAATTTCTGGTGCAGCGTCTAAAAAAAAGAGTCCTGCCACCGTTTCCACCCAAAAAATGGAGTCCAAATCGCTCCGCAAAACACCTAAAAACCAATCCAAAATTACTAAAAAAGAATCCAATATTCATGCAACCTTAGTTGATAAAGGGCGGGCTTGTGTTTATTCCACGAGTTTACACGGTTCTTCAACGGCGAGTGGGGAGCGATTTAGTCAAAACGCATTGACGGCAGCGCATTTAAAATTGCCTTTGGGCACGCATGTCCGCGTGACCAGTTTAGAAACGGGTAAATCCGTGATGGTGCGCATCAATGATAGAGGTCCCTTTTCTAAAAAATATGTTTTAGATATGTCGCAATCGGCGGCGCAAAAAATTGGTTTGACCCTCAACAAAGGCACGATGAACGTTAAAATTGAAAAAATTACGCCGAATACACATGAAGGAAAAGCGATATTGGTGAGCAACCGTTCTCGTTCTTAAAAATAGATTTATTATATGGCAAAAATTACGATACAAATGGGAACGCGGAGAACGCGGATTTTACAGATTTACACGGATTTTTATTGAATTTAAACTTAAAATCCAATAAAAATTCAAAAAAAAATCCGTGTAAATCTGTAAAATCCGCGTTCTCCGCGTTCCCATTTGTATCGTAATTTTTTGTCTCGTACTGAGTTTTTTTCACATCTAATTTAAAATCTGTAATTTCGCATAATTCAACATAATTTTTTTCGGCGCATTTTCTGCACCCTTGAACCGAATCGTCGCAACGCGCCCTGCACCCGCGCCTTCCACACTCAACACTTCCCCATGTCCAAATCGTTGGTGCAGCACTTGCAAACCGGGCAAAATCGTACTCGGCGCAGCCGCTTTGAAGTTCGCAAGGTCAACGCCGAGTGGCGGCGCAAGTCCTGGCTGCGGTCGCCCGATGCCTGCACCCGTGACCCGAGAACGACCGTCCGAAACCGTCACTTCTCGTTCCTTGAAACCTTCAAAGTGAGTCGGATTGATTTCGTTCAAAAAGCGGCTCGGATTGGTGTATTGCAACGCCCCAAATCGATAACGCGTGCCAGAAAAACTTAATGTCAAATACTTTTCTGCCCGCGTAATCGCTACATAAAACAATCGCCGTTCTTCATCCAAGCCTTGTGGCGTATCTTTCGCCATCAGCGACGGAAATAAATCTTCTTCCATCCCCGTGACAAAAACGGATTTATATTCCAAGCCTTTTGCCGAGTGAACCGACATTAAAGTTATCACATCTGCCTGAGGATCATTCAAATCTGCATTCGTTACCAATGCAATATTTTGCAAATATGTTGGCAATGTTTTGTCCATGATAATCAAATCATCTTGGATTTCGTCATCATCACAAAATTCGGCAATCGCATTCAACAAGGCATTTACGTTTTCGATGCGCCCCAAACCTTCAATCGTCGTATCGTGTTTCAACTTGTCGAACAATTGCGATTGCTTGACGACATATAATGCAATGTCATGCGCCGAACCGCGTTGCGCCCGTTGGATAAAATGCTCGATTAACAACGCAAAAGCATTCAAAGCCGTCCGTTCGCGGGGCGTTCCGGGGTATTCGCGCAGGGTTTCCCACATCGATTTGTTCATGCTATTCGCCATCACCGCGATTTTAGCAATCGTCGCATCGCCAATCCCGCGTGTCGGATAGTTGATAATCCGTTTCAAAGCCTCGTCGTCGCGCTGATTCACCACAAGCCGCAAGTACGCTAACACATCTTTAACCTCTTTTCGGTCGTAAAATGAGGTACCGCCATAAACCCGATAGGGCAAATTCACCCGCCGAAGTGCCTCCTCGAACGCCCGCGATTGGGCATTGGTGCGATAAAGGATTGCAATTTCTTTGTTCGCAAGGTGATGACGGTTTTTATGTTCAAAAATCGTATCCACCACCCGTTTTGCCTCCTCTTGGTCATTACTCGTTTTGAGGGCAACAATGCGTTGACCTTCTCCCCTATCCGTCCAAATCGATTTTTGAATTTGCTTTCGATTGTTCAAAATCACCTCATTCGCCGCGTGCACAATATGCCCCGTCGAACGATAATTTTGCTCTAACTTAAACGTTTTCAATTGTTTAAAATCGCGTTCAAAATCTAATATATTATCAATCGTCGCGCCCCGAAACGCATAAATCGATTGTGCATCATCGCCCACCACACAAATATTCTGCAAACTCCCCGGATAATCCGCCAATTTCCGCAAAATCGCATATTGCAATTGATTGGTATCTTGGAACTCATCCACCAAAATATATTTAAACTTATCTTGATACTTTTTACAAACGTCGGGATAATCCGTCAAAAGTTGATAAAAATTGTACAATAAATCGTCAAAATCCATTGCGCCCGCTTGTTTACAACGCTTTACATATTCGTCATAAATTTTATAAATAAATGGTCGTCGGGTTACAGTATCTTGTGCAACCAATTTTGTACTAATATCTAAATATTTTCTCATGCGCGCTTGCCGTTCGTGAGGCAAACCTGCAATTTGCGCAT
The DNA here is from genome assembly GCA_039795795.1 of Bacteroidota bacterium. Classification (GTDB taxonomy): domain Bacteria; phylum Bacteroidota; class Bacteroidia; order Chitinophagales; family Saprospiraceae; genus JAAFJT01. Next base: position 3,810 of record JBDKKX010000292.1, read on the forward strand.
CGGTCATTTGGAGCGATAAACCATAGATTTTAGGCGAAATCAAATTGCTTTTAGCAGAAGAAATCCGCGTTAAAATCGCATTTTCATTATAAGCATCTTTGTCAAAACTCATCTCTTTGATGACCGAACGCAATAAACTTTTGGCATCATCGGTGTCATATATGGAAAAATTGCTTGGAAAACCAATCCTTTCAGCTTCGCTGCGCAGGATTCGGGCGAAAATCGAGTGAAAAGTCCCTGCCCAAACCCGTTGACCCCTATCGCCGATGACTTTGGAAATCCGTTCTTTCATTTCACGCGCCGCCTTGTTCGTGAACGTTAAGGAAAGAATTTCCCAAGGCGGCGCGCCTTGTTCGATGAGGTAGGCGATGCGATACGTCAACACACGCGTTTTGCCCGAGCCAGGGCCCGCGACCACAAGTACAGGACCATCCGTTGCCGTGACAGCAGCGCGTTGACGGTCATTGAGGGAATCGAGATAAGACATGATTTTGGTATGTTTTCAAAACAAATGCTGCAAATATAGACAATTCTTTTGAATTCGGACGGAAAGAAAGAAAGGAATTAAGGTGCAAATTATCGGATACAGTACCGCCTAAAGATAATTTTTTCAAATCTTTGATATAATAATTTGCAAATTCAAAACATCTTTCCTTTATTTGTGTTGTCAATGGGAATGCTTTTAAAAAAAAGCGTCGTTTGCTCATCAAAAATCCAACAGATTCAAACAATGGATGGTGAAAAGTTTCAATACATGGTCGAATTTACGTTGCCGCAATTGATAGGAGAGCGTTTTCAGAAACTGATTCCTTATCAACGGGCGAAAGTAAATACTTATTTTAATGAAGGCAAATTGCTCAGTTACGCGCTTTCGATGGAAAAAGGTAAATTGTGGGCAATTTTTCTGGCTACCTCCGAACGGGAAGTGGAAGAAATGTTGCATCATTTGCCGTTATCGCGTTACTTGAAACATCATATTAATCTGTTGACTTTTCATCATGTGCAGCCTGAGCGCGTGCCTGCATTTTCGATGAATTGACGGGTTGGAATCAGGATTAAATGGGATTTTTTTTGGATTAAATGGGATTGATTTTTTAGGAATTTTAAGATTAATCCTAAAATTCCTAAAAAATCAATCCCATTTAATCCAAAAAAAATCCCATTTAATCCGAATTCAAAAGCGTCAACCCAAATATTTGCCCACAATCGGCATCCGTCTTCCCATGCCAAACGCTTTGCTCGACACGCGCAAGACAGGTGCGGTTTGTTCGCGTTTAAATTCATTAAAATTCACCATTTTCAACACCCGCGCCACTAATGCGGCATCAAAACCTGCGGCAATCAACTCTTTCGGTCCCTGCCGTTTTTCAATATATTGAAATAAAACTTTATCCAAAATATCGTAATCCGGCAAACTATCGCTGTCTTTTTGGTCTGGACGCAATTCTGCACTTGGAGCTTTTACAATCGTATTCGTCGGAATAATTTCGCCCTCTTTGTTAATATATCGCGCCAATTCATATACTTCTGTTTTGTATAAATCGCCAATAACCGCGATGCCACCACACATATCGCCGTACAAAGTGCCATAACCCACCGCCATTTCACTTTTATTCGACGTGTTCAACAAAATATTTCCAAATTTATTACTCATCGCCATCAGCAACATCCCTCGAATCCGTGCTTGAAGATTTTCCTCTGTAATGTTAAAACCTGTTGCGGTAAAATGCGGTTCCAAGGTTTTCATATACGCATCATAAACACTTTGTACCGATACAATATCGTATTGAATATTAAGGGTTTGTGCTAATTTTCGGGCATCATTCACGGAGTGGTCTGAGGAAAATTGAGACGGCATTAACAAAACACGCACGTTGCTCGCGCCTAACGCTCGTTGCGCCATGACCGCCACAACTGCCGAATCTATCCCGCCTGATAAACCTAAAATCGCTCTTTTCAAACCCGATTTTTGAAAATAATCGCGGATACCAGAGATTAACGCATCATGGATTAATTGAATTTTATGTTTAGGTTGTTCGTTAGAAACGCCGCCTTTCATCACTTTTTCCAAGTCGTAAACCCGTAAACATTCCTCAAAATAAGGCATTTCGTCAAAAACTTTTCCATCAGGCGACATCACAATCGAACCGCCATCGAAAATAATATCCGTTTGCGAACCGACGTGATTGCAATAAAAAAGCGGCATTTTATACCGCTCCACATTTGCCCGAACCGTGTGAATCCGAGTTGCCGCATGATCCGCGTCAAAAGGCGAAGCAGACAAATTCAAAACAAAATCTGGTTTTTGCGCCATCATTTCGTCCAAAGGGCAAATCGTATATAACGGATTCGCATTACCCACATTCCATATATCTTCGCAAATGCTCAACGCAATGCGTTTGCCTTTGTATTCGACCACTTTCCATTCCGACGCAGGTTCAAAATAACGATATTCATCAAAAATATCATACGTTGGCAGCAACGTCTTATGTTGGACGTGTTGAATTTTGCCATCTGCGAGGAAAAACCCAGAATTATATAAGTCTTTTCCCTCAATGCGCGGATTTTTAAACGGCGAACCCACGACTATCGCAATATTTTGAGCCATTTTCGCTAAAGATTCTACCGAATCATAAGATTTCTTAATAAAATCATCAAATTCGAGGAAATCTCGAGGCGGATAACCACAAGTAGCGAGTTCGCCGAAAACGATGATGTCGGCTTTCAACGATTTGGCTTTGACAACCGCCGCCTGCATGCGCGCAAGGTTGCCTTCAAAGTTGCCAATGTGGTAATTCAATTGAGCAATTGCAATTTTCATATTGATAAATAATTGGTTTATAATTCTAATTGAGATACAAGGATGATACCGAAGGGTGCTGGTTTTCTACAAAAAAATTTCTTTCTCTTAAAACCGCGTAAAATGCCCAAATGTTCATGGACTGCTCGAATCATTTGTGCATTTGCTCCATTTGAGAAAACTTTTTTAAAAAAAAGCTACAAAATTCAATGAATCCAAAAAATCCCTGTACTTTGCGTCCGCTTTCAGCGTAAAGCCAAATTAAAACCAATTTAATCATATTTAAAAAAATATACTATTTTTATGGAAAACCTAACTACAATAGCTCCTGTTGCTAAAACGATTTCGTTTAAAACGCCTTTTCCAGGTCCGAAAACGCGTGCGATTTTAGAACGCCGTATCGCGGCTTTGCCTGCGGGTTCGGCGCGTGCGACGGATGTGGTCGTTGCATCTGCACGCGGCGCGGTGGTGAC
>JBDKKX010000293.1:0-7073 GCA_039795795.1 Bacteroidota bacterium
GCCGAGGGCGAGATGCGTTGGAAAATTAGTCGCATCTTTGGCTTGATTGCCGTGTAACGACTCCTCATGGAACATAATCGGAATGCCCAAACGCGTTTTTTCGACAAAATATTTCTGAACTTGATTGGCGTAAAACGCTGTTTCATAAGGACTTCTGCCGCCAAAACCTGGTAATTCATTCGGACGCGCCAATTGCCCCAAACCATGCGGCGCAAATTTAGCCCATTTGTCATAATCCGCTTCGCCTTTGTCATTGACGACCGTACCCCAAGCAAAAGTTTCCCAATGACATTGCAATTGTGCTACTTTTTCTTCCAAAGTCATGCGTTGAAACAAGTCTGCAATGCGCACTTCCATAGGCAACATTGGATTTTTGTACGGTAAAGGGCTGTTTTTTTGACTGAATGAGGCGGTCGCGCTCACGAGGAATCCTAAAAAAATTGAAATTCGTTTCATTTTGATAGAGATATTGATTTAAATATTTATGAAAAATTCAATTTTAGTAAAGCGTTCTGTGAAGCAAATTTTGAGATAATTATAGGATGGGCGAATGAAGATACAAATGGATGTACAGATTCAACGGATTTCACAGATTAGTACAGATTTTTTCTTGTCATTCCGTAGGAAACTGAGTTTCCTACGGAATGACAAGAAAAAATCTGTACTAATCTGTGAAATCCGTTGAATCTGTACATCCATTCGTATCACAACATTCCGAAATCCCGTTATAATTTCATTTTTTTCAAATTATCCAATTCGCGTTTATTATCGCGTTCTTTGAGGACGTTGCGTTTGTCGTATTCTTTTTTGCCTTGCGCGATGGCAATTTCCACCTTTGCCAAGCCGCGTTCGTTGAAAAATATCCGAATCGGCACAATCGAAAACCCTTTTTCACTCATTTTGCGTTCCAAAACTTTTAATTCACTTTTTTTCAACAAAAGTTTGCGCAAACGGCGGGTTTCGTGATTATTATACGTGCCATCTTTGTACTCCGAAACGAACATACTTTTCACGTACAATTCCTCATCTTTGAAAAAACAAAAGGAATCTGTCAAATTCGCAGAACCTTCTCGAATGGATTTAACTTCCGTGCCATGTAATACAATGCCTGCATCATAGCGTTTGACAAAATAATATTCGTGTTCGGCACGACGATTGACAATTTGTATTTTGCGCGGTTTCTTTTCTTTAGCCATGTTTTAAGTAATGATGAATGGTGAATGATGAATGATAAATGATAAATGATGAATGATAAATGATGAATTTTAAGAATTTATCATTCATCATTCATCATTTATCATTCATCATTATTTACAACCATTTTTTGATTTTGAAATAGAGCAATAATCCAATTGCGATAAGGGTCATAATAATCCACATCACGTAATACGCATATTTCCAATGCAATTCGGGCAAATGTTCAAAATTCGTCCCATACACGCCCGCAATGAACGTCAATGGAATGAAAATCGTCGAAACAATGGTCAATGTTTTCATAACGTGATTCGCTTTCTGCCCCAATTCGGAATGATACAAATCAAATAAAGACGATAATGTATCGCGTTGATTTTCAATAATATCCGCAATTTGAAGGATGTGGTCATGCAAGTCTCGCGCAAATATAACCGTCGCAGGTCGAATAAAGCTACTATCCGTCAAGATAAATTTATTGACTGCTTCGCGCATCGGCGCGACGGTGCGGCGAATTTCTGTCAATTGCCGTTTCAAATGATACACTTGTCGTTTATCCGCCCGTTCCGCATCGGTTAAAACGGCTTGTTCAAACTCGTCAATCGCATCGTCAATCTTGTCCAACACCAAATAATATTGATCCACAATGTGGTCAAGCAGCGAATATGCCAAATAATCCGCGCCGCGTTGCCGAATCCTGCCTTTTTGACGATGCAAACGCTCTCGAATCGTCGGAAAAAGGTCATTTTTATCTTCTTGAAACGAAATTACGAAATCATTGCCTAAGAAAATCCCAATTTGTTCCGTTTTGACTTCCAACGCAGCATCATCGAACGTCAATGCCCGCGTCGTGATGAAAATGCCAGAATCATATTCTTCCCACTTTGGGCGTTGGTGCACATCCAAAATATCTTCCAACGCCAACGGATGTATTTTAAATTGTTGTCCCAATTTTTCCACCGCTTGAACATCGTTTAAACCCCGCACATCATACCAACTAATACATTTTGTCGGCATCACCGCCGTAGCAAGCGTTGGATTATCCGCATTTTGTTCTGTAATGCGTTCTCCATTATATCGAATTGCTGTAATATCCGAGCTTCCTGCCAAATATTCTCCTGTATAGACCGGAGTACCAGGGGGCAAACCTGTTTTTCGATTTCTTTTTTTTCTTTTGCCAATCATCCTTTTAAGTTTACTCGACTCCAAAATATATATTATAAAACGATGTTTCTTCTGTCCCTATGGATTTGCATGAACCGATTTCGCCATCACGGGCGGCATTGGAATCACAATATGCGCCAATTCAAACCTTTTTTTTATATTTTCCAACAAATCGGAATAAATGACTTGTCCATCATTAAAATCCTTCACCCAAGCGTATCCGCGCAACAGAATCGCATAATCGCCCAATTGCTGTACGCGTATCAAAACCAATGGAATACCTGCTTCTTTTTGCGCATCCGTCCGCGTGTCCAAATATTTAGGATGTTTGCCGATTTCATCTGCCATCACCGATTTGGCATACGAAAGGTCGGTTTCATACGCCACATGCACCTCGATATAACGACAAATTTTACTATCATGGTAATCTAAATTGAGGATAATTTCGGTACTCATCACCGAATTTGGAATCACAATCCGCCGATTTTCCAAATCGCGCAACACAGAATGCCGTAAGGTAATATCTTCGACTGTCCCAAAATATTGATTTCTAATGTTCAAGCGGTCGCCAATGCGATACGGTTTGAACAAAATAATGAAAAAACCGCTAATAATATTGCTCAAAGCGTGTTGAGATGCAAAACCAATCGCAACCGCCGCAATCCCTGCACCCGCTAACAACGAACTCGCAACACTGCGCAAAGTCTGTAATTCCCGTCCAGCGATGATGAAGCCGACAATATAAATCAGTCCCGATAAAACATGCCCCAAAAATTTATAAGTCGTCGGGTCGCCCGTCATTTCGACCGCCGAAAGGCGCAAAACACGGCTAAAAGCACGTCGAGTAAAGCGTTCCAACACAAACGTAAACGCAATAATACCCACAAAAGCACCTGAATCTGGAATCTGGTCAAGGATGGCTTGTATATTCATGATTTTGGGAAATTTTTTCACAAAAATAGGAATTTTATGCCATAAAACAAAGGTTAAAATATTGGTTCTTCCGTGTTTTTAGCGCAACATAAAAATCAAATACAGTAAATAAAATCATAAATCATTGATTATCAATTATTTGGAAGGATTGAAACCTTCCAAGCAGCAATTTCCGCTTTGAAAAATTAGGATACAAACGGATGTACGGATTCAACGGATTTCATAGATTGGTACGGATTTTTTGGAATCTAATGCTTGATTTTAGGCAAAAAAAATAAAAAATCCGTACCAATCCGTGAAATCCGTTCAATCCGTACATCCGTTCGTATCCTAATTTTTCCAAAGCGGAAACTGCTGCCTTCCAAACGCTTGATTGCATTGGCATCGGCAATTACGGTTTTTCTGGGTCATTATTGGCAAATTGGTAGCGAAATCGGGATGCCTCAAATTGCGTCCATTTTCCAACTGGACGCAATTTTTCAATTTTAAAAAAAAAATTGCGTCCAGTTGGAAAATGGACGCAATTTGTGATGAAAAATGGACGAAATATTACTTAACTTCTATTTTTGAAGCACAAAAGGCACTACTTTTTGCCCGCCTTCGTGGACAATATTCAGAAAATAAGCACCGTCTGGTTGGTCGGACAAATCCAATTCAATTGAATTTTCAAAAACTTGTTTCGTAAACAATACTTGTCCGATGGCATTCGTCACCTTCAATTGATAGGAAGTCGTTCGATTTAGAACTTCCACATTTAACCAACCCCATGTCGGATTCGGACCCACTTTGACTCGCGGCTTGCTCAAAACCTCCTCATTACCAACCCTTGTTATATTAATGGTCTGCGCAATCGTGTCCGTACAACCCATTCCGTTTTTGACCACCAACCGTACCGAATAACTACCATTTTGGTTATACGTCATCGAAGGATTTTCAACAGTCGAGGTTTGCCCATTCCCAAAATTCCATACAAGGCTCGTTGCACCGATAGAAACATTTGTAAAACTGACTTGACCACCTTTAAGCATCGCTGTAAATTGCGCCGTAGGACGTGCCGCTTGTCCAATGGATATGCTCGCCGCTTTAACACAACCCGCAGCCGAAGTAACTGCTACTTTATATGTCTTTGGAATGGAAATCGTAACCGTTGGCGAATGATTCCCCCCTTCCCAAAGATAGGTACCACCGCCCGTCGCGGTTAAAGTGGCAGTTCTATCCCCGCAAAGGACGCTATCTCCTATAATTCGAGCATTCGGTAACGGATTAACCACTATATCTTTAACAAGACTATCCGTGCAACCCACCGCATTGCTCACCACAGCATAAATACGACCTGCTTGATTTATACGAATAGAACGCGTCGTTTCGCCCGTTGACCAACGAAAATTATCGCCCCCCGAAACCGTCAATATCGTACTGTCCCCTTGACAAAACGCAGTAGTACCCGTGATTTGTCCCGTCGGGCTGGGTAAAGCGGTGGTTACAAAACTTGCGGTCGTCGCACAACCTGCTGCATTCGTTGCTGTCACTTTATAAGTATCCGATTGATTCACTATAATCGAGGACGTTTTATCGCCTGTTGACCAGAGATACTCCGCAAAATTAGGCGTTGCTTGCAACGTCGTCACTTTGCCCCGACAAAATTGCGCGCCGCCCGTGATAGCAACAGGAGTCGGTTCACCCACATTTTCCACTGTAACCCTTTTCTGAATCGTGCAGCCTGTCGCGTCTTGAATGCGCATCCGATACGTTCCGCCCAATAAATGATTGAAAACCGTGCTTTTTTGAAAAGCATTCGTATCCAATGAATATTGATAAGGCGGCGTACCGCGCAAGGGTTCATCCAATACAAGCGTCCCGTCCGCCTGACGGCAAAAAGCAGGTATCACACCATAAATTATCGTATCCATGACCGTAGCAGTACCAACGGTCACGATGGTTTGCACTTGGCAGCGATTAGAATCTCGAACGGTAATGGTATCCACACCTGCTCGTAAGTTATTAAAAATATTGCTATTTTGAAAAGCATTATTATTCAATGCGTACTGAAAGGGTGGAATACCTCCTTTTTGTGGTTGTACGGTGATACTGCCATTATTTGAAATCCCGCAAGTGGTTGGACGAGCCGTTGCCGTTACAACAAGCGGTTGCAAAATGGTTAAATAGGTTGTAACAATCACATTACATCCTGCTTCTTTTAAAGTATCGGTATAAATGCCTGTTTCGGTCAAAATCCTGTTGCCAATCGGATAGGATTGCCCATTGCAAAGCGAAACGGTTTGTGTTCGACGGGCAATATTGACATTTAATATCAAGACCACCGTACTATCACAATTTAAGAAAGTGCGCAAACGTTGCGTATAAGTACCGCTTTGTGTAAGCAATTGATTTCCAAATAAATAGGAACTTCCTTCACAAATACTTTGTCGAATCGTATCGCGTTTCACTGGGTTGACTTGCAAATATAATGTTGTAATACTATCGCAACCGATGAAATTCAACAATCGAATGGTATAAGTGCCTGTTTCCGTAAACCGTTTATCGCCCACCGTCACGCCGCCACCTTGACAAATGGTGTAACGCAACGTTAGCCGCGAAGCAGGTTTGAGTTGAATTTCCGTGATGACAATACTATCGCAATTTTGGAAACTCCGCAACGTGTCGCGGAAAATGCCGCCCGTGTAAACCCAACGCCGTCCATGCAAGCGCAATGAATCGCCTTCGCACATTTCAAACAATTGATTGTACGTAACAGGTTGCAACACTCGAAGATAAGTCGTTACAAGGGTATCACAAATGTTTTTGTTGGGTCGAGCGAGGAGCGTGTCGGTAACCGTGCCTTCGGTTTTCACCCAACGCCCGCCCAATCGAACCGAATCCCCTGCACAAATGGTGATATTTTGAGTGCGCGTATTCAACGGGTTGATGCGCAGCGTGATGCTAAATACTTGTTGAATACACTCATTCACCCGTAACGTATCGGTATAATTGCCCGCTTGTCGGTAAGCTTTTCCATTGATTATCAAGGTTTTATTGGCGCAAATAGACGTGTCTATCCGAACAGACTGCGGTGGTGTGACCGTCAAGTTCGTAATCACAATGGAATCGCAATCGCCATTTCGCAAGGTGTCTCGATACAAACCCGTTTGCGTATAGCGGTGAATGCCCACTGTAACCGATTTGCCCATACAAATGGTTGTGTCGCGGCGGATTTCAACGCTGCCGACGTGTCCGTATAAGTTGACGATTTCGGCAGTAGTTAATGTACGATTATACACTTTAATATCATCCAATTGCCCTTTGAAGCGTGTACCTTGAAAATAGCCGCAGCAAGGCGCATTGGAATTACCAATATCCAAGTAGTTAAAGTTTTTAAAACTGCTGAAAGGCATAGGTTGTTCACTCACAACAACGCCATCTATCACCAAAATCTGTTTTTGGAGTGCTGTTGAATGTATGGCAACCAAATGATGCCATTGTTGATCATCATACCGAATTGTAGATGTATTAAGAACACCATTTCCAATACCGTCCACTGCAACTGCCGCAAATTTGCCCTCATTAGCACCATAATACAATGTTCCATTCAATCCTACATGAATGCTTTCTGCACCAAATGAATAAAATTTAGGATAAGGATTAATTGCAGGTGCTGCTTTAAACCATAATACAACAGATACATCAGATAAATATTGAATATTAACATGTATATTAGCATTGATGCCATCGAAATTATAAGCACTATTTGGTATTCCATGACGGTCAGTCGTCAAAGTTGCGCCATT
>JBDKKX010000294.1:0-7066 GCA_039795795.1 Bacteroidota bacterium
CATTTTGGGGATTTTTTTTACAATAGGTTGTTTCATTATAATATAATGATGGATGATGAATGATAAATGGTGAATCGTGCGATACGTGTAAGTTATAAATGTGGTTGTCTTAAAAGGGTAAAATTTAATTTTTAGACAAAATATTATTGGGGTTGTGATACGATTGGAACACGGAGGACACAGATTTTACGGATTTGCACGGATTTTTTGGAATTTATGCTGGGATTTTAAGCTTAAATTCCAAAAAATCCGTGCAAATCCGTAAAATCCGTGTCCTCCGTGTTCCAATGGTATCGCAACCCAATAATCTTTTGTGATTTTTTCTTTTAAGACAGCCACCGTAAAAGCGGGGCGAATTTCCGATTTTTTTTAAAATTTGCAAGATTTGATTGTACTTTTTGTAATTTTGTCCAAAATAATGAAAAAATGAGGACTGAAATCAATCAAGTTTTTGAACGGTTGGAGCGCGACCGTATTCAAATGATGTCGGAATTATCGAAATATGCGCCCGCAGCGTTGACGAAAAATCAAACGCCTACGACTTGGTCTGCCCTGCAAAATGTAGTACATTTGGCGGAGGCAGAACGAGGAACGTTGAGTTATATGAAAAAAAAATTGCATTTTGAACCCAATCCAAAACAGACAGGTTGGAAAAGTCAATGGGCATATTATAAACTTCGGATTGCTTTTGGATTGCCGGGGATAAAAATTAAAGCCCCCAGTTATTTGGAGGCGATGCCTAAAACAACAGATTTACAAACCGATTCGACGCAATGGGCAATAGAACGACAAAATTTTAAACAATTCGTGGATAGCATACCCGATACGGTTTTGTCGGCAGAGATTTGCAAACATCCCATTGTTGGTAAACTCAATTTGTTACAAATGATAAAATTCATGGAAACCCATTGTAATCGACATTATGGACAAATTCGGCGCGCATTGAATTAGGAATAAAGGAAAGGTGTATAGATTAGCCACGAATTACACGAATTTTCACAAATTAGGTTTGTGAAAATTCGTGTAATTCGTGGCTAATCTATACACCTTTCTTCAAATCATCGCATCGCCAAGTCGCACGGTATCATGAACCAATGCCTCAAAATCCGATTTGGTACTCCGATGATTCACATTCGCCACTCGAATCGCATATTGACCATGCAACAACGTATAAGAAGGGGCAGATAATCCTTTTTCATGCAATTGCATTAAAATTTCTTTGTTTAAACGATTCAACTCATCTGTTGAAAGCGTTTTTCCGACAGGTTTGTACCGAAAACACGCAATATTCATGGTAACAGGAGTCAACATTTCCAACTTCGGTTGTTTCAAAATCAAATCTTGCAAATATAAAACTTGTGCAATATTTTGTTGCACCAATTGTTGAAACTTCTGAATGCCATGCTCTTTTAAACTCATCCAAATTTTCAAGGCTTTGAAACCGCGTGATAATTCGGGTCCATAATTGTTTAAAGAATCGGGTCCCGCAGCTAAACCGCGTTCGTGACTTAACAAATACGCAGGCTGCAGGGCAAAAGATTTTCTATGTAAATCCTTGTTTTTGAACAAAACACAACCGACTTCATACGGCATATACATCCATTTATGAAAATCAAACGAAACACTATCTGCGAATTCAATCGCTTTAAGTTGAGGTTGAAATTCGGGCACCCATTTCGCCAACGCCCCAAACGCCCCATCAATATGAAACCATAATTTTTCCTTTTTACAAAGGGCTAATAATTGATCCAATGGGTCAATCGCGCCCGTACTGACCGTTCCCGCATTGCCAACGATGCAAAATGGCGTAAAACCCGCTGCTTTATCCGCCACCATTTGTTGTTTCAATGCCCCCAGATTCATCCGAAAATCCTTATCCACTGGAATTTTGCGCAAACCTGCTGTGCCAATACCAATGATTTCAGCCGCTTTTTGTTGACAACTATGCGTTTCGGCAGAAGCGTACATCACCAATTTTTGATGTAGCCCGTTTGACCGAATGTTTTCGTCAAACGCATTTCGAGCCACAATCAATGCCGTAATATTCGCCATCGAACCGCCACTCAGCAACATCCCACTCCCTGTTTTGGGAAAATTCAACATTTCTTTAGACCATTCAATCACTTGCTGGTCGATATACATAGCAGAATGGTCTCCAATCGTCACATTCGGGTTCATGCCCGATGCCAACATGTCCGCCATCATCGCCAAATGCGTACCCGTACCTTGCACAAATGCCCAAAAACGAGGGTGAATATTGCCTTTCGTGTAAGGCAAAATATGCTGTTTGAACGATTCATAAATCCTTTCAACGGGTTGACCCGTTATCGGCAAAGGCTCAAGAGCCAATTGTTTGGTCGTTTCTGGAACCGCTTTCCAAACGGGACGCTGCGCAACATCCGACAAATAATCAAACATATCGTCCACCATCAAATGCGCTAAACGGCGCAAATCGGCGGGATTATCGGGGTCAAGCGTTATTTCATTTTCTATAATTGTTTTAAAATCAATCATTTGCAATTAAAAATAAATTGAAAAATAACTTCATAAATAAATGCTAACTCATTGTCTGTCAAGCAATAAGGCGGCATGATGTAAATCACATTTCCAAGCGGTCGCAATAAAACGCCCTTCTCCAAACAAAAAGCATAAAAAGTATCTTTAATGGTATTGAAATACGAGGATTCTGCCGTGTTTAATTCAATCGCCAAAATCGTACCTGTCTGCCGCACCCCTTTGACAAAAGGATGATTTTTAATGGTTGCTGCAAACCGCGCATGCTGATTACCAATCCTTTCAATCGCTTTTTGACAATCTTCACGCAACAATAATTCAAAACTTGCCTTCGCTGCGGCACACGCAAGCGGATTCGCCGTGTAAGAATGTCCATGAAAAAACGTTTTGCGCACATCGTCGGAAATAAACGTTTCATATATTTTTTGCGCACAAACCGTCACGCCCAAAGGCATAAAGCCGCCTGTAATGCCTTTCGATAAACAAATAATATCAGGTTTATGGGTTAAATAATCCATAGCGAATAATTTTCCAGTCCGACCAAAACCAGTCATCACTTCATCGGCAATACAAATCACTTGTTTTTTTTGCGCCATGCCCACTAATTCATCTAAATGCGCCGCTTTGTACATCTGCATACCCGCCGCCCCTTGTACCAACGGTTCAAAAAGAAACGCAGCGACTGCATCTTCTTCAAGCAAAGATTGAAATTGCGCTTTAATGGCTTGAAAATTGGCATCTGTTGGAATCGGTAAGGCAAAAACATCAAATAATAAGGGATTAAAAGGCGCGTTAAAAGCACTTCGCCCACTCACACTCATCGCGCCAAAAGTATCGCCATGATAAGCATTTTCAAACGAAATAATTTTTATTTTATGTGTAATGCCTTGATTATGCCAATATTGCAATGCCATTTTTAATCCAACTTCTACCGCCGTAGAACCATTATCGGAATAAAAAACTTTTGAAAAAGGCGTTGGCAAATGCTCCAACAATAATCCTGCTAAATCAATCGCAGGTGCATGCGTAAAACCTGCAAAAATAACTTGTTCCAAACACATCGCTTGCTGGGCAATCGCAGCAGCAATATAGGGGTGCGCATGCCCGTGAAGATTGACCCACCAAGAGGAAATCCCATCTATATAGGTTTTGCCCCCTGTGGCAAATAAGGTTGCACCTTGCGCTTTTTCAATACAGATTGGGGCGTTATCAGGCTTAATTTGCGTGAAAGGATGCCAAATAAAGGCTTTGTCTTTTTCGGATAAAGTCATTGGTTATTTTATTAACTCCTTGTAAATCAATGCTTTAATGGCATCAGAATCGACCCTTTTCAATTTCGGAATCGTAAACAAGCAGGGTATTTTTGAATATTTCAAAATGAAATCCATACTGGATTGCACTTTATCCCCGTTGAAAACGATGCCTTGAATCGGAATTTGCGCTTGTTGAAGCAAGGAAATCGTCATTAAGGTATGATTGATGCTGCCTAAATAATTTTCAGAAACGAGGATTACAGGCAGGTTTAAATGTTTTATTAAATGGATATTTAATAAATTATCACTTAACGGGCTCATAATGCCGCCTGCGGTTTCCACCACAATCGAGTTCTGAGATTGGGGCAAAATGAATTTATTTTTATCAATTTCAATGCCTTCTTGTTCCGCAGCAAAATGCGGAGAAGCAGCCAGTTGCAAACGATACGTTTCGGGGTGAATCGTACATCGTGGATTGCGGACTTGGTTTTTAATAAAAAGGCTATCCGATTGTTCTAAATCCCCTGCTTGAATCGGTTTCCAATAATCGTAGCCCCATGCTTCGCACAAAATAGCGGAACAGAGCGTTTTACCGATTCCTGTATGAATTCCTGCAACAATAACACTCATAAATAAAATAAATTTTGTGTTTTTGGAACACATAGGAACATAGGACACATAGATTTTCATTCAACCCATTGATAATCAATGGGTTTGAATGAAAATCTATGTGTCCTATGTTCCTATGTGTTCCAATTGTATCGCAACTTTCTTGTCCAATGATTCGATTGCCGATAATAAATCATCTATTTCTGCTTTCGTATTAAAAGCGTGAATCGAAATCCGCAATCTTTCTGTTCCAACAGGAACGGTTGGTGATAAAATCGCTTTTACAAAAAAACCTTTTGTAAGTAATTGATTTTCAATATTTTTCGCTTTGAAATTATCCCCAATAATAAAGGCTTGAATCGGCGATAAACTCTCAATTCGCTGAATATTGCTTAATTTTTGACTTTGTATGCTAAAATATGCAATTAATTCAAATAAATGCGTCCGATTGGCTTCGGGCAATAACGCATAAATCCGTTGAATTTGGGCATAAAAAGCAGGTGGAACACCCGTCGTATAAATAAACGAGCGCGAATAATTAATTAAATAATCGCGCAAAATCGCACTGCCAACAATGACCGCCCCATGCGCCCCCAATGCTTTCCCAAAAGTATGAATCCGTGCATATACTTTATCTTCCAACTGATATTGACAAACTAACCCCTCCCCTCTTTCCCCATAAATGCCTGTCGAATGCGCTTCATCCACCATCAATAAAGCGTTATATTTTGCACATAAATCGACGATTTGACAAAGGGGTGCTTCATCGCCGTCCATCGAATAAATCGATTCCACGACCACAAATATTTGATTGGTCGCTTTTTGCAATTTCAATTCTAAATCTTCTAAATCATTGTGTTTGAACCAATTACGGTTGGCTTTACTCAATCGAATCCCATCAATAATGGACGCATGAATATATTGATCTGAAAGAATTGTGTCGCCTTTTGCCGCGATGCAGGAAAATAAACCCAGATTCGCCATAAAGCCCGAACTATAAATCAAAGCAGCTTCCGTTTTATGAAATTGCGCTAACATCGCTTCCGTTTCCTCTGCTAAATTAGAATTACCTGTAATAAGTCTTGACCCTGTACTGCCCATTGGCAGCAGATTGTCAACGGAGGCTGCATGCTTAAAAACCGTTTTTGCCGCAAAACCTAAATAATCATTGGAACAAAAATCAATTTTATCGGTAACGGAAACCAAGCGTCTTAACAAACCTTGGGTCTCTTTTTCGGACAATAAATTTTTTAAATGGTTATCAAAAGATTGATTTACAGTCATTTATGAATACGAATGGTGATAACGCTTTGGAAAAGCGGAAATTGCTGGTGATAAAATGAAAGCACGGATAAATTTTGATGAAAAACAAGGAAAAAGTAAAAAAGTTTAAAGCACTTTTTCCCGCAGATTTCGCAGATGGATTCGCGGATTTCGAGGTTAAGACTATTCGGAGGCAAAATCGCCCGTTTTCAACCCAATTTCAATCACTTCCATTTCTTTCAAATGTCCCATTTCGATACCAAATCGAACCAACGTTTTCACTTTATGCCAACCCGTATTGCCACACGCTCCAGGATTGATGTGCATTAAACCAAACTTTTTATCTGGCATAATTTTCAAAATATGAGAATGCCCACAAATAAACAAACCGGGTGCTTCCGTTTCCAAACCCAGCCGCACTCGTTTTTCATACCGTCCAGGGTAGCCGCCAATGTGCGTCATCCAGACAGGCAATCCTTCCACCACAAACCGCAAATCTTGCGGATAACGCTGCCGCAATTTGAAATCATCAATATTACCGTACACTGCTCGAAAAGGTTTAAACGCTTCCAAAGCATCCGCCACCGCTTCCGAACCAATATCGCCTGCATGCCAAATTTCATCGACATTTTCAAAATAATGAAATATTTTTTCATCTAAAAAACTATGAGTATCCGAGAGTAAGCCTATTTTTTTCATAATGCGATGCTTTTTGCGGCAAATTACATGCTTTTTCATCAAATTATCCACTTAGCTTTGCAGCAATTATGTGATTTATGACAAAATAATTTTTTAAAAATATGAATTTTTGGTTAATCAAATCGGAACCCGATGCTTTTTCACTCGCGGATTTCATCGCGGATAAAACAACCGTTTGGAATGGGGTACGCAATTATACGGCGCGTAACTATCTTAAAACCATGCAGTTAGGAGATATGTGCCTGTTCTACCGCAGTGTGGCGAAACCTGCTGTGGTTGCGACTTGCAAAGTGATAAAAGAATTCTACCAAGACCCAACGACGGATTTAACGGCTTGGGTTGCTGTGGATGTTGCCTTAGTTGATATTTTTCCCCAAGAAGTGCCTTTGAGCCTTATTAAACAAACGCCTGAATTACAAAATATGCTTTTATTAAAAATGAGTCGGCTTTCGGTGCAGCCCGTTACAACTGCGGAATGGGAGGTGATTCAACGCCTTTCAACAGAGTTATAACTCCCGTTACGACTTGTGGTACGTTGGAATTCGGATTAAATGGGATTTTTTTAAGATTAAATAAGATTGATTTGTAGGATTCATAGGATTTAAGGGTGTATAACAAATTTGTAAAATGAGCCACGAATTACACGAATTTTCACAAATGAAAAGTTCCTAATTTGTGAAAATTCGTGTAATTCGTGGCTCATTTTACAAATTTGTTATACACCCTTA